>WRDZ01000041.1 GCA_009779595.1 Alphaproteobacteria bacterium
AGTGCAGGGGAAAAACCTTGCCTTCTTCGGTTTCGTGATAATTTTCCTTGTAATGCGTGTCAAGGGTGCTTGCCAGGACATAAGACCCTTGGTCAAGGCTGTTTATGAAAACGTTGGTCTTGTCGGCCAGCCCGGGGGCGTTAAGCGTCAGCGCCCCGTCCGGCATCAGGAAGTCGTTCTGCATGTCGACGACCATATAGAGAGGTTTTGTGTTGGGAACAGTATTCATTGTCATTCTCCTTGGCCTGGGATTTTGTAAACGCTTTCATGTTTTATAGGCCCTTCAAAACACTTGAAAGCGGCGGAATAACTAGCTTATCCCTTTCTTTTTGGCGAAGTGTTCTTCGACCAAATCCTGGTTGTTTCCGGCGATGAATTCCTTCCATCTGTCGTCGCCGAATTTAAGCATGTCGCGTATCATGGACGAGCTTACGAACGGGTGGCTTTTATCGGTGCGGTCGTTTATCACTATGTTTTCGACGGCGGCCTTGAACCAGTGCGCGTCGTAATCCGTGCCCGCGTAATATGCGTCGGGCACGCCCCAGTCCTGGTTGGTTTCGCTTACGAAGTCCAGGACATAGGCGCTCCACTCGGCCTGGTTGGCGATATCAACGATGCCCATGATTTTCAGGCGCTCGTAATCGGGCGCGTGCCTGTACACGTTTTGAATCATCTTTTTGCGCGTGGTATAGTTGAACGGGTTCTTGTCGGTCCCCTGCTCTTGTATCGAGCCCAGCAGCACAGTCACCTTCCCGCATTCGCGCAGCATCCTGTCGACCATGCGCTGATGCCCGACGCTGAACGGCTGGGCGCGCATGACGGCTAATCCGTGGAGGTATTTGTAAGCCATAAAAAAACCCTTTCATAAGTTGCATAGAAAGAGCCCGTGTAACATTTTAGGCGAACCGGCTACAGTTCTATGAAGTCCCCCATCCATTTAGCCCTTCGGACAGCTGGAACTTGGCTTATTATAATATTGGCGTTCGATTCGTGTCAACAAAAATGATTTCAATGAAATCAAACGGTTAATGTTTTTGTTTTGTTGTTGGCTTCCCGGTGTTTGTTCAAGACGGCCATGATAGCTCCGCTGTTGGGGTTTTGGGCCGCATAATCCCAGATTGTTTCTTTCGAACACCTGTTTATGCCGTCAAGATGCGCGCCGTGCCCAAGCAGGGTTTCGGCAACTGCTGGGTTGGTATTATACCGGGCCGCACACATGATAGGGGTGCAATCCTCATCATCCTGCCAGTTGACAGTTGCGCCGGCATTGGCAAGAAGCGTGATGATTTTCGGGTTCATATTATGCCGGGCTGCCAAGGCAAGGGCTGTTTCTCCCCATGCATCCTCGAAATCTATGGTCTTATCAGCACCTGCGTCAAGCAAGGCTTGTACAATGGCTCCGTTTGGCGTCATATCGGCCTGGCTTGCCAACATCAAAGGGGACGGGCCATTGCAATGTGCAATACCCGACTCTTCGCCCAATTCGAAAGTAACATCCGTACCGATGCCGATTAAGCCGTTGACGGTATCCAAGTCGTTCTTGCCTATGGCGTCCATTAAAACCATAGGCGCCAAAACCTTGGCAGCCCAATCGGCAAATCTGCCTTCTTCGATGAGTTTTTTAACATCACCGCTGCCGAGCATCTCATCTTCATCGTGCCAGTCCTGACTGCCACGGTTGAAATCGTCCTCTTGAACAGGGCTTAATCTGACATAAAACATTTTATTCCCTTAGGTAAGTAATAGGTTAAGTGATAGCCATGATATATACCGACTCGGAGTAAGTCAATGGTTTTCATGGCTTGCGTAACGGTTTGTTAAACTTTGCGCTATACCATATATAACATGCGTTGGAAGAAGCTTTCATTGCCATACAGCAGGCTTGGCGCCAAGCTTTTCGGCTTCATGCTGACTTTGGCCATGGCCTGGTGTTTCAACTGGAGCGTCCGCAACCTTGTATGGGGGCTGTGGGCGTACACTATACCGGTGTTCTTGACGTTCTTCATGGTATGGGTCGGCTTGCCCCTTATAAAAGCATTCAAAAGGCCAAGGTTCGTTACAGCGCTTGTGCTGATGTTCTTCATGATTGTCACGGGAACGACACTGCTTATACGCAAGATTGTGCCTTTCGACGGTTTAAGCGTATCCGCATCCCCGTTCATCGGACTGTTCCTGCCCATGCTTATAGCCGGAGCCATAGAAGCGGTGTGCAGCACTACGTCAAAGAAAAAACACGGTTATTTATTGATACTTTTACCGGCATTGCTGTTGCGGTTCTTCCTGCTGACCATAGTCGTGGCCGTGTTTTTCGGCCCGGCTTCGCCCGCAGCGCGCGAGAGCATGATGACATTCATCCTGCTGAGCCTGGTTTTCTTCATCCCGTTCGAGCTTATGGGTTTTGGAATCGCGTACAACAAGGCGGGGAAGCGTTGTGCGCCGGCAAGCGACGAAGCAGTATGGCCGCGCCATCTGCGCTTTGATTCGTTCGCGGCCGTGCTTAAGCGCCGCCGCGCGCGGTGACGGCGATAAGCCGTACAAATTAAAACATTGACAGCCCGGCCTGTTTATGCTGAAATCTTTTTGAATATTCATCATCTATTCATCATCAGGAGGCGGCTATGTCTATGGACAGACGGCAGTTTTTGAAATCAGCGGCGGTGGCTGCGGCCGGAACGGCGGTGGCTGTCAAGTTCCCGAAAACCGCGATGGCGGCGGCCAAAGCCGCAAGCGGGGCGAAGAAAACTCCGGACATGGCCGCGGTGCGCGGGGGCGAACCCGTACCGATGTTCCGCAAGGGCATAGAGGCTTTGGGTGGCATGCAGGCCTTTGTCAAGCCCGGCCAAAGCGTGGCAATCAAGCCGAACGCTTCGTTTGACGCCACTCCCGAATACGCGGCGAACACCAATCCCGAACTGGTCGGGGAAATCGTGCGCCAGTGCCTGGCGGCGGGCGCGTCAAGGGTCATAGTGTTCGACCACACCCTGAACAACTGGAGAAGCGCATATAGGTCAAGCGGCATCGAAGCCGCGGTCAGGGCAGCCGGCGGTGTCATGCTGCCCGCCAACGAAGAGCGTGATTACGAACCGCAAAGCCGGTCGCAGGCCGGCGCGATGAGGGAAGCCAAAGTATTCAGGCCCTGCCTTGAATCGGACGTGGTCATAAACGTTCCTGTGCTGAAGAACCACGGCGGCACCAAGATGACAAGCGCAATCAAGAACCTGATGGGCACTGTGTGGGACAGGCGCATCATGCACCGCAACAACCTGCCTCAAAGCATTGCCGACGGAGTGCTGTACGTCAAGCCGCAGCTTAACGTGGTGGACGCGTACCGCGTGATGACCGCCAACGGCCCACGCGGCGTCAGCCTTGACGATGTCGAGCTTATGAGGCACCAGATTATCTCGACCGATATTGTGGCTGCGGACGTTGCTTCCGCGCGGCTGATGAGGTACCGCATCAGGGACATACCGTACATCGAAGCGGCTGAAAGGCTTGGCTTGGGCACGTCGAACCTTGACAAGCTTGACATAGTGCGGCTGGAGGTGTGATGAGGAAAATCCCGAAAATCCTGCGCATAATAGTGGCGGCAATTTCGCTTTCCATGGGGCTGCTTGCGTTTTCCTTCCTTAGCCAGTGGGGGCGCGTGAACCCGTGGGCGGCCTGGCAGCTGGGGCCGAATATGGCCAAGATGTTCGCCGCTTTCACGGTTTCGGCCGTTGTGGTGGTTGGTTTCTGGCTGGCGCTGGCATTCGTGTTCGGGCGGTTCTATTGCAGTGCAATCTGCCCGATTGGGATTATGCAGGATATCATCGGCAGTTTCTCGCGCTGGAAAAAGCGCCACCCGGCCGCCAATTACCGCAAGACCCGCTATGCCATAGCGCTGGTGGCGTTTGGCATGATGGCCGGGGGGTCGGTGCTTGTCTTTGCAGTGCTTGACCCGTTCTCAATATTCGGGCGCATGGCCATAGGCATTTTCAACCCGGCTCTTATTGTCGTGGAAAACACCTGGGTGCGCATGCTGCTGCCATGGCAGCCGGTCACGGATTGGTTACCCATAGCGGTCGGCGCAATCCTGCCGCTGGCGATACTTATCGCTTTGGTGATATGGAAAAAGCGCATTTTCTGCACGGCAGTGTGCCCTGTTGGCACGGTGCTGGGCGTGTGCTCGCGCCGCGGGGTCGTGCGGTTGGGAATCAATGAAAACCGCTGCAAGGGCTGCGGGCTGTGCGCGAAGGTTTGCCCGGTCGACTGCATTGACGCCAAGGCCAGGACACTTGACAACGAGCGGTGCGTGCGCTGCATGAACTGCATTGCGGCGTGCAAGCTTTCGGCCGTCTGCTTCACATGCAAAAGAAACAAGGCACACAAGTCCCGGGCCACGGACCTTTCCCGCCGCAATTTCCTGATGGGCGGAACATTGGCACTGACCGCCGCGGGCGCTGGATATGGCTTGAAAAGCCGGACCGTGCCGGAAAACAGGCTGTCGATTTATCCGCCGGCGCGGGGTCGGCGGCGCGTTTCAAGTCCAAATGCACCACCTGCGGGCTGTGCATAGCCGCGTGCAGGGGCAACGTCATCAGACCGCCGAATCGCCGGGCGCGCTCTATCCATCTGGATTTCCAGGACGGCATGTGCCAGTTCCACTGCAAGCGGTGCATAGACGTGTGCCCGACCGGAGCTTTACGAAGCATGAAGCTTGCGGAAAAGCGGCGCACGCGCATCGGCATGGCCGAGCTTTTCCTTGAAAAGTGCATACCCTATATCGAGGGGACCGATTGCGGAGCCTGCGCCGAGCAATGCCCCACCGGCGCCATGCATATGGTTACGGACAGCAGGGGCGTGCGCATACCCGCGCTTAGGCCGGGCTTGTGCATAGGCTGCGGCGGCTGTGAAAACGCTTGCCCGGTACAGCCCAAACCCGCTGTCATAGTCCATCCGGTTCAGACACAGGTGCAGGCCGACGACCCCAGGAAATACCGCTTGACCGGGCCAAACGCGGGGCCGGCCGGCGACGAATGGCTATTTTAAAAGGAGAATTAGATGTCAATAGGATTTACAGAAATACTGGTGATTTTCGGGGTCATCGTGATTTTGTTCGGCGGCAAGCGCATACCCGAACTGGCCAAGGCTTTGGGCCGCGCCTCTTACGAGTTCAAGAAAGCCAAGGAAGATATCAAGCGCGAGTCGGACGAACTGCTTGACGCCGCTGAAAGGCACTCGGTCTCCGAGGACAAGGCCGAAAACAAACCCAAAGCGAAAACTAAAGCCAAAGCCAAGACCGGCAAAAAGTAAATGGCCGACGAAAGTTTCATCGCGCATTTGGGGGCTTTGCGCCAGGTCTTCATAAGATGTTTTGCCGCCGTGGCAATCCTGTTCGCGCCCGCATACCTTTTAACGCCTTTTGCAATCGAATGGCTGATAAGCTGGTCTTTGCCGGAAACATTGGGGAGCCTGTATTTCTTCTCTCCGCTGGAAGCGTTCGTGGCGCGCCTGCGGCTGGCCTTTGTCCTGGCGTTGATTTTCGCGTTCCCGTACGTGCTTAGGCAGATATGGACCTTCCTGCTGCCCGCCCTGTATGAGAACGAACGCCGCGCCTTCAAAGGCTGGATAATCGCTTCGACGGCGCTGTTCGCGGCCGGAATGGCGTTCTGCCTGCTTGTCATCGTGCCGATACTGATGGAGTTTTCCTTAAGTTTCGCTTCGGACAGCCTGCAGCCGGCCATACGCCTAAGCGAGTTCCTTGGCCTGGTCGGCGGGCTGGCCTTGGCGTTCGGCGTGGTGTTCCAGTTCCCGCTGGCGGTCATGCTGGCGGTGCGGTTTGGCTTGGTGCGCGTGGCTACTCTGAAAGACAAGCGGCCGTATATCATAGTGCTTATCCTGATAGTCGCGACGCTGGTTACACCGCCGGACGTTGCCAGCCAGCTGCTGATGGCGCTTCCGACCTGGCTGCTGTTCGAGATAAGCCTGTTGTTCGCCGCCAGGATGGAAAAGCCGCTGGAAGAGGAGCCAGAGGAAAAAACTGAAGAGGAAATTGAAGAAGAAACCGATGTTCCTTTAGAAAAAGACGGAATGCTTGCGCTTTACGAACAGCAGGCGAAAAAGCCGAAAAGGAGAAGGAAGTGATTTATGTTTGCAGATATGAAACCGCGGCCGGGCCTTTGTTGATGGGCGCGAACGAAACAGCCATAGTCGCCCTGGAGTTCCGGGAAAATAGCAAGGCTGTCAAGGGGGCTATGCTTAAGGAAAACCCGGTGCTTAAGCAGGCCAGGGCCGAACTTGACCAGTACTTTGCCGGGGAACGGCGCGATTTTTCCGTGCCAATCGACCCGCAGGGGACCCAGTTCCAGCGCCGTGTGTGGAAAGCTCTGCAAACCATACCTTACGGGGAAACGCGCAGCTATAAGGATATAGCAATCGCGGCCGGTTGCCCCAAGGGTTTCCGCGCCGTGGGGCTGGCAAACAACCGCAACCCCATATCAATAATCATCCC
>WRDZ01000042.1 GCA_009779595.1 Alphaproteobacteria bacterium
AATTGTTTTATGACGAGGGGCCGGACGTGGGCGGAAATTACGGGCCGTACATCCAGTCCGAAAGGAAGCCCATATACCGCGAGTATATAAACAAGCTGCTGGATTTGGGCGGAGCTCATTACTGCTTTTGCCAGAAAAACGAGACCAGCGCGGCAGACGGCAATCCTAACATAGGCTTTATCGACCCGTGCAACAATATTCCGCTGGAAGAGGCGAAAAAGCGTGTGGCTGCGGGCGAAGCTTATACCGTGCGGCAGAACATCCCGCAAGGAGGGCAGTCGTCATACGACGACATGGTTTACGGGCGCATAACCGTGCCGTACAAGGATATGGACGAATCCATACTGTTTAAGTCGGACGGTTTCCCCACGTACAACTTCGCCAATGTCATCGACGACCGCCTGATGGAAATAACCCATGTCATACGCGGGAACGAGTACCTTTCCCAGACCGCGAAATACAACCTTATCTACAAGTCTTTCGGTTGGGAGCCTCCGCAATACATACACCTGCCGCAGGTAATGAAGGACCAGAACAACAAGCTCAGCAAGCGCAACAGCGACGTGTCTTTTGCCAGCCTGGTGGAAAACAAGGGTTTTTTGCCCGAGGCCATTATCAACTACATGGCTTTGCTTGGGTGGAGCCCAAAGTCCGAACAGGAATTCTTCACTTTGGCAGAACTGGAAAAAGCGTTCTCGATTGCGGGCGTGAACAGGTCTTCGGCTTTGTTCGACGAGGTGAAAATGCGCTGGATGAACGGCGAATACATACGCAAGCTTTTGCCCGACGAGTTCCACAAGCGCGCAATGCCGTTCTATGCAAGCTGTATAAAGCGCGAAACCGACCTGCTTGAGCTTAGCAAGATACTGCAGTCGCGCGTGGAAACCATGGGCGACATCGCGGGCGAGGTCGATTTCATAGACGCTTTGCCCGATTACGACACCGCTTTGTACGAAAACAAGAAGATGAAGACCGACAGGCCGACCGCCTTGAAGGCCCTGCAGCTTGCCTTAGAGCGGCTGCCAACGCTGCAAAACTGGGACGACAGCGGAAAACTTCACGATGAAGTAGGGGTTATCGCGGCAAGCTTCGGGCTTTCGAACGGGCAGTTCCTGTGGCCTCTGCGCATAGCCTTGACGGGCAAGCAGTTCTCGGCCGGGGGGGCCATCTCGGCCGCGTATGTCCTTGGCCGCGACGAAAGTTTGCGCCGCATAAGGATAGGGATAGAGAAGCTGTCATAAAAATTTCATTTTGTCCGGATTTTTTACCTTTTGTTAAACCGCGCATTATATAATTGCGATTACCGATTCATTTTAAAAGAAAGGAAGTGCAGTATGAAAGGAGTTTTACTTGCGGGCGGAGTAGGCTCGCGTCTTTATCCGATAACCACTTGCGTTGCAAAGCAGTTCGTGCCCGTGTACGACAAGCCGGCGATTTTCTATCCGCTGGCCATGCTGATGCTGGCGGGCATCCGCGACATAATGGTCGTCCCCGACGAGACGAACGAGCATATATTGAAAAGGCTGCTTGGCGACGGCAGCCAGTACGGGCTGAATTTCGACTATGCCATCAGCCGCGAAAAGAAGGGCATATGCTATGGCTATGGGCTGGCCGAAAAGTTCGTGGACGGCGACAACTCGTGCCTGATATTCTGCGACAACCTGTTCTATGCTCCGGACATACAGTCGGTGATGATGCGGGCGGCGGACAACTTCAAGGGCGGCGGCAACATTTTCGCCATACGCGTGCCCAACCCAAGCGACTACGGCGTTGTCGAGTTCGACGCGGCCATGAACGTGCTGTCGCTGGAAGAAAAGCCGGCGAACCCCAAGACCAACTGGGCGGTCCCCGGGCTGTATTTTTACGACGACCAGGCGTTCGACCTGATACGCACGATAAAGCCGTCGGCGCGCGGCGAGCTTGAGGTCACCGACCTTAACAACATATACCTAAGCCGCGGCCAGCTGAAGCTGACGCAGTTCTCGCCCGACACGGCGTGGGTCGACATCGGGTCGCACGACACCTTGCTGAACGCCTCGAACTTTGTCCACACCCTGTGGAAGAACCAGGGCGTGTACATGGCGTGCCTTGAGGAAATCGCGCTGAAGAAAGGCTTCATAGACGTGACCCATTACAAGGCCATGCACGACAAAGCCAAGCCCAACAAGGTGCTGTACCATTATATGGAGCAGGTCCTGGAAGATTTCCTGGCGGCAAAAAGCGGCAAGCCCAAGAAAGAATAGGCTGCGGCTGCGCGTTGCACAAAACCCTTGAAACATGCCGCGGGATAGTGTAAACTTGGCAAGTGTGGATGGGTGGCCGAGCGGTTGAAGGCGCACGCCTGGAAAGTGTGTTCAGGTTGATAGCCTGACGAGGGTTCGAATCCCTCCCCATCCGCCATTACATGAAGAGAGGCAGGCTTTGAAGATATTTTCATCGGAAGGCGAATATGACCTGAATCCGGCTTTCCCGTCGGTATTCCTGGCGGGCCCCACCCTTAGGGGCGCGGACAAGGCCAAGTATCCGAACTGGAGGCGCCAGGCCGTAAGGCTCTTTTCGGACGCGAAATACTGCGGCGCGCTGTACAGCCCGGACCCGTTCGCGCCCACCAAGCACGAGCAGATAGACTGGGAGGTCTATCACCTTGAAAAATCCACCTGCATCATGTTCTGGATACCGCGGGACCTTGAGGTGCTTCCGGGGTTCACGACCAATGTCGAGTTCGGTGAGTGGATGCGCAGCGGCAAAACCGTCCTGGGTTTCCCGTCAGGGGCAAGGAAAATGACGTACCTGGAATACAGGGCGGAAAAATACGATGTGCCCGTATCCAATACGCTGAAAGACACGGTGTGCAACGCCATGCGGCTGTGCAGCCGGGCCGGCCGTTGAAACATATACCCCGGTTATGTAACGAAAGTTTCATATGATTTCCCGATTCTTTGCGGTACAATAATAAGCTGTTAACCACAGTCGGGCGCAACACCGCCAGCTTATCCGTTCGGATGTTTTACAGAGAAATGATTCCATTGCTGACATGAATATTTCAAAAAGAATCAAAGGCGATATTTATGGCGGAATCACCGCCGGGATAATTTCACTGCCACTGGCCCTTGGCTTTGGCGCGGTCAGCGGCCTGGGCGCGGCCGCAGGGCTGTACACGGCTATAATATTAAGCATCATGGCCACGGTTTTCGGCAGCACGCGCACGCAGATTTGCGGCCCCACAGGCCCCATGACCGTGGTCGTGGCCGCAATGGTGGCCGCGTATATGGACAACCTGGCCATAGTCTTCGCCATCACCGCCCTGGCCGGTATTTTCCAGATAATCTTCGGCTTGACCAAGCTGGGCAAGGTTATAAAAGTCATTCCTAAATCGGTCATCTCGGGCTTCATCTCGGGCATAGGCTGCATCACCGTGCTGCTGCAGCTTGCCCCGTTCCTGGGCCTCCCTTTCCGGGGCGGGGCAATCGATACAATCAGGTACCTGTCCACATTCCCCGCCGCGAACCTTCAGGGAGTCCTGCTGGGCGTACTGGCGTTTACCATAGTCGCCTTCCTTCCCAAGCAACTGGTGAAAGTGATACCGTTTTCGCTGATAGCCCTGGTTGCGGGCACCCTTGCAAGCATTGTGCTGCGCTTTGACGTGCCCACCATCGGGGTTATCCAAAACGGCATGCCAGAGATAAGGGTCGTGTCCATTGATTTGGACAAACTGCTGTACATAATCCCCCTGGCTTTAAGCATAGCGGTGCTTAGCTCCATAGATACGCTGATGACCTCGCTTGTGGTAGACAAGAAGCTGAACACAAGGCATAACTCGAACAAAGACCTTATCGGGATAGGCTTGGGCAACGCCTTGGCCGGCGTGTTCGGGGGGTTCGCGGGCTCGAACTCGACCGTGCCGACCATGGCGAACATAAAATTCGGCGGCACAACCAGGTTTTCAGGGATAGCCAGCACTTCCACGCTTATCCTGATATTGCTGTTCCTGGCGCCGGTCGTGGGGGTGATACCTCTGGCCGTGCTTGCCGGAATCCTGGTCAGGATAGGCATAGGCGTCATCGACTGGAGGTTCCTCAAAGAAATCCTGAAAGGGAAACAGCGGGCCCAAGACGCCCTTTCCATGCTTGCCGTGCTTATCATCACGATTTTCGGCAACCTGATTGTAGGGGTGGTGGCCGGAACCTTGCTGTACTACTTAATCCGCTGCGCCAGATATTTCATAATCCACCGCCGCCGCATATATAGAAGGCTTGCTCAGGACGCCTATGTCCAGTCGGATATTTTATAACCCTTGGTTGCCATAAACCCTTGACATTAGCGGGTTTTTATGGTAAAATAATCCGTATTTTTCCAAAGGGGGGGCGCATGCTGTTTTATCTTTCTTCCGAAGGACTTGGGGATTCTGTTGACAAGCTGCTGGGCATGCTTGGGCGGAACCGGCGCGCGGCCATTATCCTTAACGCGAAGGATTATAAGACTGCCGATGAGCGCGCCAAGAAACTTGAAAAGGAAACCGAACTTCTTGAGTCCATAGGGGTTTGCGGCAACGAGGTCGACCTTAGGGATTACTTCGGCAACCCCACGGCTTTGGAAAACGCCATTTCGTCTTATAATGCCGTATGGGTTCCCGGAGGCAACGTTTTCCTGCTGCGCCGGGCGTTTGCCGCCAGCGGGCTTGACCGTATCCTGGAAAAAAAGGCCGGTGACCCGTTTTTCGTCTATGCCGGGTACAGCGCCGGCTGCTGCGTGCTTTCGCCGACGCTTGAAGGCTATGAAATAACGGACCCGCCGCATGTGGCTCCTTCTCCTTATAACCCGGACGTCATATGGAAAGGGCTGGGGCTTGTGCCCTTCCAGTTCGTTCCGCACAACGGGCACGGAGGCATGATGGCGAAAATGAGGAATACGGACGGGTTTTACGGCAAAAACAGGGGGCGTTACTGGGCTGTGGCCGACGGCGGAGCGCTTGCCCTTTTTGGCGGGAAAGCCCTTCATGCCTATGCCGACCGCGAGAATTTTGTGGCGCTTGCATGATAGCTTGGCGGCCGCGGCTTACAGTTTATTTGCCCGTTTGCCGACAGTGAAGATGCGGTCCGGGTCGGAAAACTCGAAAAAGTGGGTGTCCCAGCCGGTGTCCTCGTCTTCGGAAACTATGATGGTGACCACGGGCAGCGTCAGTTTCTGCCCTTTCCTGGCCGTGAAAGCCAGGAACAGCGGCTCGTCATTTTCGTCGTCCCAGCCGTTGCGCGACCAGTACATGCCGCTTTGGCTTAGGTAAAAGCTGTTGCGGCCCAGGCTGACCACGAAAGAATCAAGGTAATACAACCCCGGGTCAAGCTTTTCTTCGAACGGAGCGGACGGCGGGAAAGCCGATTTGAAAAGCCCGGTCACGCGGTTTTTTAATCCAATGGAGAACACCGGGCCGCGCTTGCCGCCGTCTTTGCGTTTACGCCAGAACGTAAGCGCCGTGACGTCGTCGCCGCCCTTGAACTGGAAAGTCACCGTTGCCGGATAGTCCGAGTTTGTCTTTATGGTGGCGCACCCCGCAAGCAGAATGCAAAGGGACGCCGCGATAGTTTTCCTCATCTTCAATCCCCCGTTGTGTTTGAATATACTTTGTATTATGGTGGGTATGCTGTTTTTTGCCAAGTAAAAAAGCGCGCGAGAAAATTTTGGCTTGACATGTATTTAAAGGGGACTTGCAGTGTCACGCCAAGATTTTCCGATATCGTGTCACGCAAAGCGTGACGCCGTACAAAAACGCTTGGCTCCGGCGGGTTTTAGGATGTATGATATGTACATGGAACCAAGCATGCAACTGACACACCTTCATGAAGAGTTCGACAGGCTGCAGGAAAAGCACGGCAGCCCGAACCTGGACAGCATATACGGGGCGGGCTGCACACACGAACCTGAGATATGCTTCATCTTCATGAACCCCACGGGGAGGAACATAGCAAGCGCCAAAAGCTGGAAGGGGCTGAAGGCTCCGTGGCTTGGCACGAAGAACGCCTGGAAGCTGTTCAATTCGGTCAAGGTGCTGTCCGACAAGACCCTGGAAAATATCCTGTCCATGCGCCCCGACCAGTGGGATTACGGTTTTGCGCGGCTTGTTTATGAAGAGCTGGCCGCAAACAAAGTCTATGTCACCAACCTTGGCAAGTGCACCAAGGACGATGCCTCCCACGTCAGCGACAGAGTTTTCCATGAATACCTGGGCTTGCTTGGCCGCGAAATCCTTGATGTGAAGCCCAAAAAAATCATCGCTTTTGGCAACCAGGTCAGCTCTTTGCTGCTGGGCGTGCCGGTCAAGGTGTCGCAGATGCGCAGGCAGTCCGCAACCAAGGTCATCGCAGCGGAAAGCTTCCAGGTTTTCCCGGTATATTATCCGGTGGGGCAGGGCATGC
>WRDZ01000043.1 GCA_009779595.1 Alphaproteobacteria bacterium
ATATTTCCACGACCCTGACCTTGGCGGAGCTGCTCATCACCCGGCCAAGACCGCTGACATCGCTGCCGCTTTATCTGTTGACGGCGCAGAAGTTTCGGGCGCCCTTTATCAGTCCAGCCTTTCAAAAACAAGCCGCGGACGACAACCGGGCAAAGCTCAGGCGCGCTGAAACACCGCGATGAAGAAACCGTCGGTTTGCGTGGACAGCGGGTCAAGGCGCAGGCAGTCGCCGCGCGTTCCGGGATAATCCTTGGCGAAATTTTCCGCCCAAAGTTTGCGCATATCGATTGCCGAAAACCCGGGATTTTCGCGCAGGAACGGTTCGATATGGGCTTCGTTTTCACATTCCAGCACCGAACACGTCATATAAACAATCCGCCCACCCGGCAATGTATGGCGCGCGGCCAGGTTCAAAAGCCCTGCCTGCGTCTGCGCGTATCCGTCCAATTTTTCGGGAGTCAGCCTGAACCTTGCGTCGGGCGCGCGGCGCCACACTCCGCTGCCCGAGCACGGAGCGTCGATTATAAATCTGTCGTACATCCCTATGCTTTTCGCTATTTTCACGTTTTCCACACCTGCTGCGCGCAGGCGTTTTTTCAAGGTTTCCAGCCTGACACGGTCTATATCGTACGCGAAAACCGTGCCCTTGCCGTTCATAAGCACTGACAAGGCAAGGCTTTTGCCGCCGGCTCCGGCGCAATAGTCGAGTATCTTATGTTCCGGCTGCGCGTCGCATAAAACAGCTGCTATCTGCGAGGATTCGTCCTGCGGCTGTATGGGTACGCCGGGCAGGTTGCGCATATTGACCCGGGAACCGGCGCGCACCCCGATGGGCGAGTACGGTGTTGCCGCGAACTGCGGGTGCAGGGCTGTGATTTTGTCGCGGCTTCCGGAGGTCACGATGAAATCCGCGGTTGCCGGCTGCAACAGCGCGTCCAAAAGCTTTGGCGGGACTTTTTCAGCCAGCCACGGCGGAGTGGGCATTGCGCGCAGCCTGCTCCACACCATGTCCGCAATAGCCCTGCGGTCGCCACTGCCTATATACCGGCGACTGCGAGTGTACGCGGCCAGCACCCTGTCCGCGGGCGCGCCGGCCTGTCCGACCTGGGCAAGGATTTCGTCAACGGCAATGGCGCGGTTTTCGGGGGTCATGCGATTACTCTAGCATATTTGTGCGAAAAAATAAATCCTTTACTACTGACCGCCTTTTGGGTATAATATTCTTAAATAAGTTAAAATTAACGAAAAGAAAGTGTGTTTTTATGCAGAATCGGTTGACTATAACGGGTTTTTACACTTTGCTGGTCATAATGGGCGGACTGTCCGCATCGGCATGCCAAAGCTGGAGCCAATTCAGCAAGGCCGACGACATTTTCGCCGAGTTCGAAAGCCGGCAAAGCTTCGGGCAAGAGAAACTTTTCATCCCGCCTGTCCTTCACTGCGATATGCTTATGCGCGCTTAATGGAAGGACAAGCTATGGAAAACGTAATCTCTTGCACCTGCCAAAGGTGGAAGCAAAGGCCCTTTGACCACTCAAAACTGGCTAAGATGATACAGCAGCACGGGCTGCCCGACGTGCTGGCCAAGGCCATGCTGGCGCGCGGGGTCAACCCGGACGACTTCTCGAGCTATGTTTCGCCCAAACTGGCAAGCAACCTGCCCGACCCAAGCCTTATCGCCGACATGGACCGCGCGGCGGACCGCATTGCCGCGGCCATCATAAAGGGCGAGCACATATTCGTGTACGGCGATTATGACGTGGACGGCGCTACATCGACGTCGTTGATATACATGTTCCTGAAGGACGCGGGCGCAAAGCAGGTCAGCGTGCGCATACCCGAGCGCAACGAAGGCTATGACGCTGATTCGGAATCAATGAAAGAGGCCTGGAACGCCGGCGCGTCGCTGGTGATAACCGTGGACTGCGGGACCACGGCGTTCGAGGCCATAGAAACCGCCAAGGAACTGGGCATGGACGTGGTTGTAATCGACCACCACGAGCAGGCCGAGCATCTTCCTCCAGCCGACGCTATCGTCAACCCGAAAGTGGCGGGGCAAAGCCGCGAAGGCCCGTTCCTGCACCTGGCAGCGGTCGGCGTGGTTTTCATGGTCACTATTGCCGTCAGCCGGGCTTTGCGCAATTTCGGGTGGTACGACCAGCGCAAAGAGCCGGACTTGAAGCAATACCTTGACCTTGTCGCCCTTGGCACGGTTTGCGACGTGGTCAAGCTTATCGGCGTGAACCGGCTGTTCGTCAAGGCCGGGACTTTGATAGCCTCGCAGAACACGCGCGTGGGGCTTAAAGTGCTGTCGCAGATTTTGAACATAACTCAGCCGCTTTCCACATACCACTTCGGCTTCGTGATAGGCCCGCGCATAAACGCCGGGGGGCGGGTGGGGCCGTCAAGCCTTGGGTTCAGGCTGCTGACCGCGGTTTCCGAGGCCGAAGCCCTGTCCGTGGCCAAAGAGCTGGACGAACTTAACCTGAAGCGCCGCGAGATAGAGGCGGCCGTCATGTACCAGACCATAAACCAGATTGAGGCTCAGGACCTGGGCGACGCCAAGTTCATCATGGCCATAGGCGACAACTGGCAGCAGGGCGTCGTGGGCATCGTGGCCGGCCGGCTGCGCGAACGCTATGGCCTGCCGTCGCTGGTGGTGACCGTGGAAGACGGCAAGGCCAAGGGGTCGGGGCGCAGTATAGACGGGATAGACCTTGGCAGCATAATCATCGCCGCGGCCAAAGAGGGCATCATCACGGACGGGGGCGGACACTCGATGGCCGTGGGGTTCAGCTTCGACATTGCGAACGCGGACAAGTTCAGGCAGTTCCTGGACAAGTCCATACAACAACAGCTTAACGGCGAAGACATACAGCAGACTATCGAATACGACGCCATAGTGGCAGCGCGCGCGGTGAACCTGAAGACCGCCAGCCAGCTTAAGGCCCTGGAGCCTTACGGCGCGGGCAATGAAGAGCCTGCTTTCGTAATCCAGAACGCTTTGGTGAACAACGCCACAATCGTGGGCAGCGGGCACGTCCGCTGCGTGATAAAAGGCGTTGACGGCGGCAGCGTTCGCGCCATAGCCTTCCGCGCCGCGGATTCGGCTCTTGGTAAGGTCCTTTTGGAAAACCGGGGCGAGCCTTTGCACATCATGGGCAAAATGCGGCTGGATAACTGGAATCAGCGGGAAACCGTGACTTTCAATATACTAGATATCGCCCGCGCCTAGATTTTTGGCGGTTTGTTCAAGCCAGCCATCCGTCGCGGCCTTCAAAGCCTCGCCCAGCGACTTGCCGGTCTTGTCCGGAAAATCCGCTGCCTTGGCCGGGTTGTCGAACTTGGGGTGGGCAGCTATAAAGTCCAGGGCGGCTATATATTTGGCGTTGTCCGGCCGGTCGTTCCGCCCTCTTTCACAGGACCACTTCAAAAGCACGATGTCCGCTGCCAGCTCCGGGCCGCAATCGAATATAAGCCGCACAAGGCTGGTTTGCACGGCCATCTTTTCGGCCACAAGCTTCATGTAATCCCTGTCGCACTTTTTCAAAATCCAAGGACTGGTGCCATCAACCAGCGCGACGCGGCGCAAAGCTTTCGGCGCAAGCAGGGGGTGCACCAGACCGCGGGTCTCGATGAACACCAGCTGCCTTAAGGCGCAAAGCCTGTCATATGAAAAACACGGCATGACATGCCTAAGCACCCCGTAATCGGCCATAAGTCGCAAAACTGTGTCCGCATGCGGACTGGCGATAATCCGCCACATTTCCTGGGCCACCCTTTCCTTGGACAGCTTGGCCAGACTGGCGGCCGCGGCCTTGGTGGCGGACAAAGCGCTGAGGTCGAAACGCGCGCCTCCGTACAAAGCTGTAAAGCGGTAAAAGCGCAGTATCCTAAGGTAATCTTCGGCTATGCGCTGGTCCGGGCGGCCGATGAATTTCACCACCCCGCGGGCAAGGTCGTCGATGCCGTCCCAATAGTCATAGACCGCTCCGCCCGCGTCGCAGTACAGCGCGTTGAAAGTGAAGTCCCGGCGCCTGGAGTCTTCGTGCCACGAATCGACCCGCTGGATTTTCGCGCGGCGGCCGTCGGTTTCAACGTCCTTGCGCAAAGTGGTCACGTCAACGGTATATCCGCCGGGCAAGACAACCTTCACGCTGCCGAACTTTTCCCCAAGCGGGACAACCTTGTAATGCGGGGAAAGCGCGGCCTTGGCCTGCTTGGCCGTCATACAGGTGGCTATGTCTATGTCCAAAGAATCGATGCCAAGGATGCCGTCGCGCACGGCTCCGCCCACGAACATGGCCGGCTGAACAAGCCGCAGCACGGACAGCACATCATTGTCGTTAAGCCATTTCAAGACTTTAGGCAGCTGTCCCTTGGGCGTCGCGTTGGACAGCACCTCAACCAGCATTTTTCAAAATGTCCTTGATGTTCACGGCGGTGCGCAAAAGGTCGCTGTTCACTATCACATAATCGTACCTGTGGGCGTGCGACAGAAAATCGTCGTAAGTAGCCATACGCAGCTTGATGTCCCTGTCCGACGAGCCCCGCTTCTTCAAGCGCTCTTCAAGCTCGGCCTTGCTGGGCGGGCGCATGAATATGGAAACCACCCGGCCGGGGAAAGCCTTGCGCATCGGCTCAAGCCCATTGTAATCCATCGTGCAGATGACATACTTGGCCTTGGCCAGCAGCTGCCGCAAATGCGACTTAAGCGTGCCGTAATAATTGCCGTTAGTCATGGAGTACTCAAGGAACTCCCGGTTCTTGATTTTTTCCTTGAATTCCTCTTTTGTCATGAAAAGATAGGCCTTGCCCTTGACCTCTCCCTTGCGCCGGCGCCTTGAAGTCGCCGACACGCTGAACGCGAAATCTGGGTCCTTGGTCAGCATGTCCGCAATAGTCGTCTTGCCTGTGCCCGACGGAGCGGTCAGCACCAGTATCTTCGACAAAAGCTTGGCATCCTTGGTCATAGCTTTATTATATATGGGATTCTTTATGGAATCAATATGAAATACAGTATAGCGTCAAGCGCGGCCCAAAGTACTTACATTATTTTGCGCGGCGGAAGCGCGACATGCCAGATAATTAAACACGCCGTTGCTATACAATTTCAAAGCCGTCCTGATTTTGCCCACGGCAAACGGAAGCATGCCGTCGCTGTTGTCTATCTGTTCGTCATAGTCGTCCTTGACGCTTAAAAAACGGTCGTATATCCCCATTCTTTTGCTTGCTTTATTCGGGGACATGCCGGGGCGTTTCATAAGCCTGGCAAAAACCTGCCCCCTTGGGCAGTTTATGAAGAAGGAAAATGTTTGGCCGGGGAAAGCCTTGCGCGTTGCAACAAACCCGTTATGGTCAAGGACGCAAAGCACATATTTCACTTTATCCAAACTCAGCTTATGGTCTATATCCGACCTTTCCGAGCCGTAAAAATCGCCGTTGTCCGTCGCCTCTGTCGTGTATTGCAACATTTTCCCGTTTTCAATCTTTTCCCTGAATCTTTTTTCCGTCACGAAATTATAGTGCACGCCATCAATCTCGCCTGGGCGCGGCCGCCTTGTCGTCGTAGACAGGTGGGCCGCAAAAGCCGTATCTTCGGTCAGATGCTCGACTATCTTCGACTTGCCGGAACCAGACGGCCCGGTTATTATTACTATTGTTTTATCTGGCAAAAGTATGCTATTTTCCATAGTACGGCATTATATCAGAGGTGCGTCATGAAGTCAATCATCATCACAGGGGCCGGCAACGGCATAGGCAAAGAATTGGCCCTGGCCTATGCCAAGCGCAAGGACGTCAAGCTGACCCTGATTTCCCGCAGCATTGACAGGCTTGAAAGCGTTGCGCAAAAGTGCAGGGATTTGGGGGCCGAAACCCAAGTGCATGCGGTTGACGTGACCGACGCCAAGCAAATGGCCAAAATCATGGAGGAATCCGACCCTCATACCGTATTCGCCAACGCGGGCATTTCAGGCGGGCCCGGCATGGGCAACATCGAAACCATACAGCAGACGCACGCCATCATCAACACCAACCTTTTCGGGGTGATAAACACGGTCCTGCCCGTGCTTGGCAAGGCCAAAAGAATCGTGATAGTTTCGTCCATGGCCGGGTTGCGGGGGCTGCCATCCGCTCCGGCGTACAGCACGTCCAAATGCGCGGTGCGCGCATGGGGCGAGGCTTTGCACGGGCTTGGTTTTCCGATAACCATAGTATGCCCGGGGTTCATAAAAACCAACATGACGCTTGAGAACAATTTCCCCATGCCGTTCATAATGACGGCGGACAGGGCGGCCAAAACCATCATAAAAGGCGCGGAAAATGGCAAGCGGCTGCTTATATTCCCGTTCGGCATGCGCCTGGTAGCGTTCCTGATGAAATACCTGCCG
>WRDZ01000044.1 GCA_009779595.1 Alphaproteobacteria bacterium
CCATATAGCGGACCTGACCAATGCCGAGGTCAAGGAGCTGGCGACCAACCTTTCCCACGGCGTCCCGTTCGCGACTCCGGCTTTTGACGGAGCGACCGAAACCGACATCGACAGCATGCTTGAGATGTCCGGGCTGGACAAGTCGGGACAGATAACCCTGTACGACGGCCGCACCGGCGTCCCGTTCGAGCGGAAGGTCACCGTCGGCTATATCTATATGATGAAGCTTGACCACCTTGTCGACGACAAGATACACGCGCGCTCGGTCGGGCCGTACAGCCTTGTGACCCAGCAGCCTCTGGGCGGAAAGGCCCAGTTCGGCGGCCAGAGGTTCGGCGAAATGGAAGTGTGGGCCCTGGAAGCTTACGGCGCGGCGTACACCCTGCAGGAAATCCTGACGGTCAAGTCCGACGACACGACCGGACGCACAAAGGTTTACGAATCCATCGTGCGCGGCGACGACAGCTTTGTCACCGGAGTGCCCGAATCATTCAACGTGCTGGTTAAGGAACTGCGGTCGCTGGGCTTGAACATTGAATTACTTGGCAACAAACAAGGGGATTAAAGATGAACGAAATGCAGAAACTTTTTGGAAAAGTGCAAGTCTCCAACGATTTTGACAGGATAAAGATTTCGCTGGCCAGCCCGGAAAAAATCCGCGCGTGGTCGTTCGGCGAGGTCAAGAAGCCGGAAACCATAAACTACCGCACGTTCAAGCCGGAAAAAGACGGCCTGTTCTGCGCCAGGATTTTCGGGCCGAACCGCGATTACGAGTGCCTGTGCGGCAAATACAAGCGCATGAAGTACAAGGGCGTGGTGTGCGAAAAATGCCAGGTCGAGGTCACTTTGGCCAAGGTCCGCCGCGAACGCATGGGCCATGTCGAGCTTGCCGCTCCGGTCGCGCACATCTGGTTCCTTAAATCCCTGCCGTCGCGCATCGGCCTGATGGCGGACATGATGCTGAAAGACCTTGAATCCGTGCTTTATTTCGAAAAGTACATCGTCATCGAAGCCGGCCTGACGTCCCTTCAGCAGCACGAGCTTCTGACCGAAGAGCAGTATGTCAAGGCAATAGAAGAATTCGGCGAGGACGCTTTCCGCGTGGGCATAGGCGCCGAGGCCCTGCGCGAAATCCTCCAGAAGACCGACCTGAAGGCCGAAGTGGTCAAGATGCGGGAAGAGCTTTTGACCGTAGGCGCCGACGCCAAGCGCAAAAAGCTGGTCAAGCGCCTGAAGCTGTACGAGGCGTTCCTTGAAAGCAACACCCGCCCGGAATGGATGATATTGGAAGTCCTGCCCGTGCTGCCTCCGGACCTGCGCCCGCTGGTTCCGCTTGAAGGCGGACGCTTCGCCACGTCGGATTTGAACGACCTGTACCGCCGCGTCATCAACCGCAACAACCGCCTGAAAAGGCTGATGGAGCTGCGCGCCCCGTCCATAATCATACGCAACGAAAAGCGCATGCTGCAGGAAGCGGTCGACGCCCTGTTCGACAACGGCCGCGGCCACCGCGCCATCACGGGCATAAGCAAGCGCCCGCTGAAATCCATAGCGGACATGCTTAAAGGCAAGCAGGGGCGCTTCCGCCAGAACCTGCTGGGCAAGCGCGTGGACTATTCGGGACGCTCGGTCATCATCGCCGGCCCCGAACTGAAACTGCACCAGTGCGGGCTGCCCAAGAAGATGGCGCTTGAGCTGTTCAAGCCGTTCATATACGCCAAGCTTGAGACATACGGCCACGCGACCACCATCAAGGCTGCCAAGCGCATGGTCGAGAAAGAGCGACCGGAAGTCTGGGACATCCTGGAAGAAGTGATTAAAGAGCACCCGGTGCTGCTTAACCGCGCTCCGACCCTGCACAGGCTTAGCATCCAGGCGTTCGAGCCCGTGCTTATAGAAGGCAAGGCCATACAGCTGCACCCGCTTGTCTGCGTGGCGTTCAACGCGGACTTCGACGGCGACCAGATGGCCGTGCACGTCCCGCTGTCGCTGGAAGCGCAGCTTGAGGCGCGCGTGCTGATGATGTCCACGAACAACATATGCAAGCCCGCGGACGGCGTCCCGGTGCACCTGCCCACGCAGGACATGGTGCTGGGCATCTATTACCTGACCATGGAAGGCAAGGGCGAAAAGGGCGAAGGCATGATATTCGCCGATATCGCCGAAATCCAGCAGGCTTTGGACGCGGGAGTGGTCACGCTGCACGCCAGGATAACCGCACGCTATGAAACGCTTGATGAAAACGGCAACACGGTGTACAAGCGCGTGGAAACGACCCCCGGCCGCATGCTGCTGTCGGAAATACTGCCCAAGCAGGCGAACGTCGATTTCTCGCTTATCAACATCAATTTCGACAAAAAGCGCATAAACGACCTGGTCGCTTCCATATACAAGCTGTGCTCGCACAAGACCATGATTATTTTCGTGGACAGGCTTATGCGCATCGGCTTCAAGCACGCGGCTTTGGCCGGCATCTCCATCGGGCGCAACGACATAGTCGTGCCGCAAAGCAAGGACAAGCTGGTCAGCGACACCAAGGCCAAGGTCCAGGAATTTGAAAAGCAATACCAGAACGGCCTGATTACGCAGCAGGAAAAGGCCGAAAAGGTGATTGACATATGGGACGCCTGCACGAACAAGGTGTTTTCGGATATGGCGGAACTGCTGGCCACGCCCATCCCGGGCATTGATATAGGGCGGGGCAAGAACTCGCTTGACATTATCGTGCAGTCCGGGGCGCGCGGTAACGCCGGTCAGATGAAGCAGCTGGGGGCCATGCGCGGCACAATCGCGAAGAACACCGGCGAAATCATGGAAACCCCCGTTATTTCGAACTATAAGGAAGGCCTTACCATGGCCGAGTACTTCAACTCGTCCCACGGCGCGCGCAAAGGCACGGCCGACACCGCGCTTAGGACCGCGCAGTCGGGTTACCTTACCCGCAAGCTGGTCGACGTTGCCCAGGACGCTATCATCAACACCGAGGACTGCGGCACCGAAAACGGGATTACCATGCACGCGGTGTTCAAAGGCGGCACGGTCGAGGCCACTTTGGCCTTCCGCATCCAGGGCAGGATTTGCCAGGAAGACGTCAAGCATCCCGAAACCGGCAAAGTAGTGGTCAAGCGCGGCAAGCTTCTGGATTCCGCCGACGTGGTCGCAATCGACAAGGCCGGCGTGGACGGGGTGTATGTGCGCTCGCCGCTGACGTGCGACAACAAGACCGGGCTGTGCGCCAAGTGCTATGGCCTTGATTTGTCCCGCCACTCGCTGGTCAATATGGGCGAGGCTGTCGGCGTAATCGCGGCCCAGTCTATCGGCGAACCCGGCACCCAGCTTACCATGAGGACCTTCCACCTTGGGGGCGTGTCGCAGAAGGTGGCCGAACAATCGTCCGTCGAGGCCGATTTCGACACGACCATCAAGCTGCTGAACTTCAAGAACGTGGTCGACAAGACCGGGGCCATGGTGGTCATATCGCGCAACTGCGAAGTGGCGCTGCTTGACAACAGCGGCCGCGAAAAGGCGCGCCATAGGCTCCCATATGGCACAAGCCTGTTCTTCAAGGACGGGCAGGCCGTGGCCAAGGGCAAGAAGATTGCCGGGTGGAACCCCTTCATCGTGCCGGCCGTGTCCGAAAAAGACGGCATAATCAAGTTCATCGACATGGTCGACGGCGACACCATGCGCGAGATTATCGACGAAAGCACGGGGCTGTCCTCGTTCATGGTCATCGACTGGAAGCAGTCGGCGCGCACTTCGGGCTTAAAGCCGCAGATGCTGCTGGTCAATGAAAAGGGCGATATCGTCAAGCTGCCCAACGGCCAGGAAGCGCGCTATCCGCTGTCTGTCAACGCGGTTATAGTCGGACGCGACGGCGACAAGGTCAGCGTGGGCGACGTGCTGTACAGGCTGCCGCGCGAAAGCTCGAAGTCGCAGGACATCACCGTTGGTCTGCCCCGCGTCACCGAGCTGTTCGAGGCCCGCCGTCCCAAGGATCCGGGGATTATCGCCGGCATCGACGGGGTTATCGAGTTCGCCAAGGACTACAAGACCCGCCGCCGCATATTCATCGTCAACAGGGACACCGACGAAAGCCGCGAGTATATACTTCCGCGCGGCAAAAGCCTGCTGGTGGCCGACGGCGACAGCGTAAGGCGCGGCGACGTGCTGGTCGACGGGATTATCGCTCCGCACGACATACTGCAGGCCCTGGGGGTCGAAGCTCTGGCGGACTACCTTATCAACGAAATCCAGTCCGTGTACCGCATGCAGGGCCAGAAAATCAACGACAAGCACATGGAGGTGATTGTCCGCCAGATGCTTCAGAAGGTCGAGGTCATCGACCCGGGCGACACTACCCTTCTGGCGGGCGAACAGCTTACCCGCGACGAAGTGCAGGCGGAAAACGTCAAGGTTCCCGAAAGCGGACGCAAGGCGGCGGTGCTGCCCGTGCTGCTGGGCATAACCAAAGCCAGCCTGCAGACCGAGTCGTTCATTTCGGCCGCATCGTTCCAGGAAACCACGCGCGTGCTTACCGAAAGCGCGGTGCTGGGACGCGAAGACAAGCTGGCCGGCCTGAAGGAGAACGTTATCGTCGGCCGCCTGATACCCGCTGGCACGGGCGCAAGCATAAACCGCCTGCGCGCGTTAGCCGAGCAGCTTGACAAGGAAGAAAGCGCCGTACCCGTACAGCCGGCTGCTGCTGAAGAAGCCGCTGCCGCCGGTTAATGGTTTTTGCGCGCCTCTTAAGTAAAGGGGCGCGTCAACCCGCAAACCTAGCAATAAAAACACTTGAACGTCCGCTTTAAAGATGTTAGGATTGAACTGTTGTTTCAATCTTTAAAAGGAGTAAAACCCAATGGTTTACGTAGTTGACGATAAATGCACGAAATGTATGGCCTGTACGCATGTCTGCCCCGTGGACGCCTTCCGCGAGGACGAAAAGCTGCTGCTTATCGAGCCGGACGTCTGCATCGACTGCGGCGTGTGCGTCCCGGAATGCCCTGTTGCGGCCATAGCCTCCCAAAGCGACGCCGACGGAAAGTGGGTGAAGTACAACGCCGAAAAATCCAAAACCTGCAAGCCTCCCAAGAAAGACTAGCCGGATATGGCCGAATCTTTGCCGGCCTGGGATTTAAGCTGTTTATATTCCGGCATAGACGACGAACGCATAAAGCAGGACCTTGACGCCGTCGACGCCATG
This sequence comes from Alphaproteobacteria bacterium, assembly GCA_009779595.1. GTDB lineage: Bacteria > Pseudomonadota > Alphaproteobacteria > WRDZ01 > WRDZ01 > WRDZ01. Next base: position 5,207 of record WRDZ01000044.1, read on the forward strand.
GTGGCGCAGATGAACCGGCTTTACTTGGGCAAGCTGGCCACCCTTGACGCGGACCAGTGGGTTCAGGTTTTCGGCCTGTTTGAAAAGATGGGGTTTATAGAAGGCAGGATAGGCGCGTTCTTCGTGAACATCACCAACACCAACCTTGACAGCCCGCAAATCAACTCTTGGAAGCAGGGAATCCTTGAACGGCTGAACGACATCGGCAAGGAAGAGGTCGCCTTTTCGCTTGAGCTGCAAAAGCTGCCGCGGGATTATGTGGACGGCATCCTGGCGGACAAAAGGCTGGCGCGCTATGGCCTGGTGTTTGAAAAAGCGCTGATGAAACAGCCGCATGCCCTGTCCGAAGACCTTGAAAAGCTGGACATGGACGTGGGCACGGTTTCCGGTGCGGGGTGGAGCCGTTTCAACAAGGAACTTACGACCGCGCACGCCGTATTTGAATACCGCGGCAAAAAGGTGTTGCTGTCGGACCTTGCCAAACTGCTTGAATCAGCCGACAAGTCCGAACGCGCCGACGCCGGGCAGGCGCAGGGCAAGGTGTACAAGGAACAGCTGTGGATGAACTCGCTTGCGTACAATATGTACGTCAAAGGCGGGCTGATAAGCTGCAAGTGGCGCAAGTACCCCAATTACAACACCGCGCGCAACATGAGCAACCTTCTGGACGACGGCGTGGTGGACGCGCTGGCATCCGCCGTGAAAACCCATGGCTATCCCATATCGCGGGAATTCTATAAAGCCAAGGCCAGATACCTTAAGGACGACGATTTCACGTACTGGGACAGGATGGCCCCGCTGGATTTTTCAGGCAAGCCGCCGCCCGTGTACACCTGGGACCAGGCCTTGGAAACGGTGTGCGCGTGCTTCAAGCAGTTCGACCCCGAATTCGAAGAAATCGTGCGCGACATGATAGCCAACAAACGCGTGGACGCCGCCCCCAAAAAAGGCAAAACTGCCGGTGCTTACTCCGTGTCCTGCAACTCGAAGATACCGGATTTCGTGCTGCTGAACTTCAAGGGAACTCAGAATGACATAAAGACGATGGCTCATGAATTCGGCCACACCATACACACCTATTTCGTCAAGCGCG
>WRDZ01000045.1 GCA_009779595.1 Alphaproteobacteria bacterium
AAGATAGTACTGGGCTCGGACGTGGAGAAGATGTCCGACAGGCAGCTGGCCCAGACGGTGGAAAAGTGCGACATCTTCGCAAAGCTTTCCCCGGCCCAGAAGGCGCGCGTGGTGACGGCGCTGCGCCAAAACGGGCATACGGTCGGGTTCCTTGGCGACGGCATAAACGACGCCCTGGCCATGAAGGCCGCGGACGTGGGGGTTTCCGTGGACACGGCCGTGGACATAGCCAAGGAAACCGCGGACATCATACTGCTGGAAAAGGACCTGACGGTGCTGCAGGAAGGGGTGGTCGACGGCCGCAGGATATACGCCAACATCATAAAATACATAAAGATGACGGCAAGCTCGAACTTCGGGAACATGTTCTCGGTGCTTATCGCCAGCGTGTTCCTGCCGTTCCTGCCCATGCTGCCCATACAGATACTGCTGCTGAACCTTACGTACGACATATCGTGCGTGGCCATACCGTGGGACAACGTGGACAAGGATTATTTGAAAAAGCCGCGCAAGTGGGACGCGGGCAGCGTGTCCAGGTTCATGGTCTGGCTGGGGCCGACAAGCTCGGTCTTCGACATCGCCACTTATGCGCTGATGTTCTTCTTCATAGGCCCCATGCTTATCGGCGGATACTTAGGCCTGGACGAGCACGGCAAGCAGGCGTTCGCCACATTGTTCCAGACCGCGTGGTTCGTGGAGAGCCTGTGGACGCAGATGCTGGTGATACATATGCTGCGCAGTTCCAAGATACCGGTGGTTCAGACAATGGCTTCGCTGCCGGTCATAGCCACCACGTCGCTTGGCATATTGATAGGCACGATGATGCCGTTCACCCATATCGGGCGCAGCATAGGAATGACCCCGCTGCCGCTGATATTCTTCCCGTTCCTGATAGGCATCGTGGCGCTTTACTTCCTGCTGGTCAGCGTGCTTAAAGGCCAGTTCATAAAGAGGCACGGGGAATTGTTATAGCGTCATTTTGACCAGCCGCCGCGCAGGAATTTAAGCATGTTGTTGAACCCTTTGGCGATTCGGTTGGAAAGTCCGCCTTCGTTATGAGAGCCGCAGCAGTCGCCGCGGGTGGTGTTCACTCCGCATTGCGCGCAGTTTGAGGCTCCATGGAACTTGCCGTCCCCTTCTTTGTAAGGAACTTTTTCTATTGGGACCTCCTTGTTCAGGGTGTATTTGAACAGGCTTTGCATGTGTTCGCCAAACTCCTTAACGGCCTGGCCGGAATCAATCTTCTCTTCGAATTTCCCATCCTTGTTTATTACTCTTATCGTTTCCATCACCTTATCGTCTTTGACAAAGTAATTTATTTTTTTGATGTCGTCCGGTGATATCTGCCCTTCGTCCACAAGCCTTTCGATTACCGGCTTCAAATGCAGTCCGGTCCAGCTGGATACGGATGACAGGTCGACGGTCAAAGCCCCGTCTTTATCAGGGGCAATCCGGTCGAAATCCTCTATATAGATGAAGCCGGTGTTGGACGACCGGTACTCGGAGTACTTGACCAAGCTGGTCGCCGGTAAATCCTTGCCTTTATCATCCTTCGGCCACTCCCGCTTTTCATCCTTAACAAAAGGCGCTTCCTTGACTTCCTTCAACGCGCCTTCGTGAATACTGTTGGTTATGATACACCTGCCGTCCTTTATATCCGTCCTGGCGTACATCGGCAGCGGCCGGGGGTCTTGGTCGTTAGCCTTATCCTTAGGGTTATGCCACCACGGAGCGCCCTTGTAAACCCCGACATCGCCCAACCCATTTTCTTTCAGCCGCGTTACCAGGTTGGCCGCCCTGTCGTTAGCGGTATTGCTGGACAGCATAATCGTCACATTCTTCCCTTCAAAGGCAGGGTGCTGAAGGGACCTGATAACATCTTCAATTCTAGATTCGCCGTTGTCGCCGGTACTATACAGTTCTTCCAGCATGATGTTTTCAACCGGCGGGGCGCAAAGCCGCGACTGGCTGTCAACGCCTTTGCATTTATACAAGCTGCCTTCATAGCCTATGACAGGATGTATCAAGCCGTCAGTTATGCCGTCTTTCAGGCGGTCGGGAACGTGCAGGTCCTGGACATCGAAATCTATCTTTGCATTGCCGCCAGGGAGCTGGTCAAGGCCTTCCGTAATAAGCTTGTCCTGTCCGCCCGAGTAAATATACGTCCGCGCCACCCCTTTCTGGCCCAGATAACGGAATATCTTGGCCGCGTCGCTGAATCCGAAAACCTTCAGGTCGGGGCGTTCGGGCAGTGGTCCCAGCCTTTCCAGTTCGGCGATGACCTCTGTCCCGTCAAAACCGCCGGGTATGTAAATCACGCTGTCCGGCGGGGCTGTGGAAATAGCGTCATGCAGCATCTTTCCCCTTTCCTCCGGAGGGAAGGGATGCCACCCGCCATACTGGATTTTATCTGTCCCTTCGGGAATATAAACATTGAATCCATTGGCCTCCACAAGCGCCGTAAACTTGGCCTGGCCGCCAAACCGCTGAAAATCCTCGGGGCTGGATGTCGGGATAAAGTAAAACGTTTTTCCGCCCATAAGCCTTTCATAGTCTGCGGCTTCGGCCATACCTAACCTGTGGTCTGTTTCTTGGGTCATAACGCATCTCCCTTAATAGGCATTATGGTGTGCAGGCATTAAGGTATGGTTAAGCTTGCCCGGGCGGACCGCTTGGCAGTGCCGCTGCGCGGCAGATTGTTGCATTGACGATTAATTAACGACTATGCGCTATATCCTTAAGGTGTACGTGAGGCAACAAACATAGGGATAAACATAGATGCCGACTAGCCAGAACTCTTGCTTGTGCTCGCATGAAGTCATGCAGATGTGCAAGGTCAAAAAAGGAACCAGCCACAGGAACTGCCCCATCCCCCAGGAAGGCAAATGGACGCACGCGACCCAAATCAGCGATATATCCGGCCTGACGCACGGCACGGGGGCGTGCGCTCCGCAGCAGGGGGTGTGCAAGCTTACCCTGAACATAAAGGGCGGCGTCATCAAAGAGGCTTTGGTCGAGACCATAGGCTGTTCGGGCATGACCCATTCGGCGGCCATGGCGGCTGAAATCCTGCCGGACAAGACCATATTGGAAGCCCTGAACACGGACCTGCTGTGCGACGCGATAAACGTGGCCATGAGGGAGCTGTTCCTGCAGATAGCCTACGGCCGCAGCCAGACCGCCTTTTCCGAGGGCGGCCTGCCCATAGGCGCGGGGCTGGAAGACCTGGGCAAAGGCTTCAGGTCGCAGGTGGGGACCGCGTACTCGACTTCCGAAAAGGGGCCCCGGTACCTTGAGACGGTCGAAGGATACGTGCTTGAGAACGCCCTGGACGAGAACGATGAAATCATCGGGTACAAGTTCGTGAACCTTGGCAAGATGCTTGAGGAAATCAGGAACGGGACAGAGCCGGGGAAGGCCTTTGAATCCAATGTGAAGACTTACGGCCGTTACGACGAAGCCGTAAAGAAAATCGACCCGCGAAAGGAATAGCGCCATGGTTAACTTCGAAAGCTTTGACAGGAGAATCGGGAAAATAGAAGAGGCCTTGAAAAAGCACGGCTTCAAGTCTTTGGAAGAGGCCAAGGCTTTGTGCGACAGCAAGAACATCGACGTCGAGAAAATCGTCAGGGGCATACAGCCCATCGCATTTGAAAACGCGGTGTGGGCTTATGTGCTGGGCTGCGCCATCGCATTGAAAGAGGGCTGCAAAATCGCAGCAAGCGCCGCGGAAAAGATAGGCGTGGGACTGCAGGCTTTCTGCATACCGGGGTCGGTGGCCGAACAGCGCAAGGTGGGAATCGGGCACGGGAACCTGGCGGCGATGCTGCTAAGGGAAGAGACAAAATGCTTTTGCTTCCTGGCCGGGCACGAATCTTTCGCGGCCGCGGAAGGGGCAATCGGAATCGCCAAGACGGCCAACAAGGTCAGGAAGGAGCCGTTGAAGGTCATCCTTAACGGCCTGGGCAAGGACGCCGCGTATATAATCTCGCGCATCAACGGGTTCACTTTCGTGGAAACGGCGTACGATTATGCGGCCGGCCGGCTGGACATAATTTCGGAAAAGTCCTTTTCCAGCGGGGATAAGGCAAAAGTAAAAGTCTATGGCACGGACGACGTTTCCGAGGGCATAGCCGTGATGATGCATGAAAAGGTGGACGTGTCGATTACGGGCAACTCGACCAACCCGGTGCGTTTCCAGCATCCGGTGGCGGGCACGTACAAGAAGTGGGCGCAGGAAAACGGCAAGCCCTATTTTTCCGTGGCTTCGGGCGGCGGCACGGGGCGGACGCTGCACCCGGACAACGTGGCCGCTGGCCCGGCTTCCTACGGGCAGACCGACACAATGGGGCGCATGCACGGCGACGCCCAGTTCGCGGGCTCGTCTTCGGTGCCCGCCCATGTCGAGATGATGGGGCTTATAGGCATGGGCAACAACCCCATGGTAGGGGCAAGCGTGGCCGTTGCCGTGGCTGTAGAAGAGTCCATGCGTTAAAATCCCGGGCCGGGCTTTCAGCGGCTTGATTGCTTAAACCATTGCTGCACGAACTGCGGCATGAACCGCATGAGCCGGTTGCCGTAACTCTTATCGCACGATGACCCGCTGGAGTCCGTGCATGTCGTGTTCACCCCGCATGCGCATTTTGAAGTTTCCTGTTCGCGGCCGATTTTGGTTGTGTTGAAAGAAGCGTTCGGCACGGTATATTCGTTCAGGTTCCGCTTATAATATTCCCACTGCTCATTGGCTTTGCCTTTGTCAGTCACTTTTTTTGTCGGGCCGCCATGTTTTTGCCCTTCCTCCCTAGTGGCGCAGCTTTCCACCGCCTTATCCATTGCGGTTTCATCGACCATCATATCGATTTTTTCGATATCTTCCGGATTTACATAGCCTTTGTCCACAAGGAAGTTCAGCCCCGAGCTTAACGTCCCGCCCACGCCGCTGGCGGTTTGCGAACCGGTCAAATCGAACCGCAGGACGCCGTCTTTTGGCGCGATGTGCGCCGCGTCAACAGTTATGTATCCGCCGTTTTCGTCAAGCATAGGCCCTCCGTCTTTGCCAAGCCTGATGCCTTCAACTTTGGGGTTCGGGTTGTTCCTGGGCGTAACCAGCACCATATTGGTCCGCGGTTCTTCGGGGACATGCCCTTGGTTCGAATCATTCCCCCTGCCGAATTCTTTCTTAAGGAGTTCCCTTTCCCCTTTTGGCAAAGGATTGTTGCTTATATTCCAGTTTGTGGTTTCCCCCACTTTGGCCGCACCCAGGGTGGAAGCGGTGTACATGGGCATTGCAGGCAGTCCATATTCGCTCTTAACATCATAATCATGCCCGAATGGAGCGCCAAGAAAAACCCCGACGCCGCCCAGGCCCTCTTCTTTCAGCCTGGCTACCAGCTTTTTGGCCTTTTCTTTTGCCGCTTCATCTTTGCCAGAATCTTTGGACAGCATAAGAGTTATATTCCTGCCCGTTTGCGACGGGTGTTTCAGGCCCTCGATGATGCTTTCTATGCTGTGGTCGCCCCCAATATTGTCCCGCAGTTCGCACAGCATGATGTTTTCGAACGGCGGGTCACAAAGCCGCGCCCGAATGTCCACAACACCAAACTTCTTATAAAACGATTCACAGCCCGTCGAGGGGTGGACTATGGCGTGTTCCGCGCCGTTTTCAAGACGCGGCGGAACATGATATGCGGTGACGTCAAAGTTCTGCCCGTTCGGGTTAATGGTTTTGTCAAAATATTTTTCCATCAGGCCGCCCGGGAAGCCGGAGTAAATATAGGTTTGGGCAATTCCTCTCTGGCCCAGATAACGGAGTGGCCGGGTAGGGTCGCTGAAGCCGAATATTTTCAAGCCGTCCCCGCGTTCGGGCAGCGGCCCTTTGTCCCACACAATTTCTTCCAGTTCACGCAGGGTTTCGTCCGCGCCAGACCCGCCCGGCAGGAATATGGCGCCGTATTTGTATTTTCCATCTTGATGTTGAGCCGTTATCGCCTCGTAAAGCATGGCGGCGCGTTCTTGCGGAGAGTGGCTGTAACCTCCGCCATGGCATATTTTACTTAAGTTCCCGTCCGCGGGTACGGCAAGGTTCCATCCATTTTCATTTGCTGTCTGCACCCACCCCTTGACGACATGCCTGCCATCATTGTCTTCATATTCTCCCCCGTAAACC
>WRDZ01000046.1 GCA_009779595.1 Alphaproteobacteria bacterium
GTGCTGTGGATTGAAAACAACACCGGCTGCCAGCACGTATGCAGCCGCGTGCCCGCCCAAAGCATGCGGTCAACCCCCGACCCGGCGCTGTGCAGCAGGGGGCACTGCTGGGACGAGGTTTTGCTTAAAGGCCTGGACGACCGCTTGAAAGCCATAAAATCCGACACTGTCATAGTGCTGCACATGATAGGCAGCCGCGGCCCGGCGTATTACAGGCGCTATCCCGACAGGTTCAAAAGGTTCACGCCCACGTGCGACACGGCAAGCATAGAAACCTGCCCCCGGGAGCTGATAGTCAACTCGTACGACAACTCGATACTGTACACAGATTATGTGCTGGCCCGCGTCATCGACGCGCTGCGCAGCCGCACAAACCTGAATTCGGCAATGCTGTTCACCTCCGGCCACGGCCAGTCACTGGGCGAACGCGGCATATACCTGCACGGCCTCCCCTTCATGATAGCCCCGGACACGCAGACAAAGGTGCCGATGCTGCTGTGGCTTTCCCCGGGACTGCAAAGGAACATAAGCTATCAATGCCTAAGGAACGCCGCCGGAAAGCCCGCAAGCCATGATAACGTGTTCCATTCGGTCATGGGACTGCTGGGCATAACCAGCAGCGTTTACGACCCAAAGCTGGACCTTATAACGCCCTGCAGGGGAAGATAGATAAAAACACCCCCTTGCCACGCCGCAAAGTTTTTTGACAAACCCGTTGACTGGCGCCAAGTTTTAAGTTATAGTCGGGTCTTATCGGAGTGTAGCTCAGCCTGGTAGAGTACTACGTTCGGGACGTAGGGGCCGGAGGTTCAAGTCCTCTCACTCCGACCATTAAATAAGGGATAGGCTTATAATAAAAGCTTTAATTTCCACAATGCCCGGAACTGCCTTTTATACGGGCTTCTAACATATCGCCCCCATAGCTCGCCCTGTTTTCCCGGCTTAAGCTAGATATGCTGGGCTATTTTTTCGCGCAGCCTGCCCGGATTGAACGGCTTTAGTATATAGTCCTTGGCCCCGCGCGCCACAGCGTCCGATATATTGTCGACGGTTCCATCGGACGTCAGGAAAATAATCGGCGTGTCCTTATGCTCTGGAAAGCTTCGTATGACGGGTATCAGGTGAAATCCGCTTAATACGGGCATGTTATAATCCAAAAGGAATAAATCTGGCTTTATCGTCTTCAGCACTTCTTTCAGCGTTTCCGGTTTTTGCACCGGAACCACTTTGTATTGGTCGTGCAGCGCATGAAATACCGCTTTCAGCATATCAGGGGCATCGTCAACGGCGACAATACATTTCTTGACATTAGGGCTGTTCATGTTCATTCTTCTCCTTTCCCATTAAGTTTATTGGCGATTTGCGTAAAATTCATCTTGTCCACATTATCCTGAAGCCAGGACGCAAGCCCGTCATCTGCTTCATATTCAAAGCGCCTTATCTGGTCCATTGCCGCAAGCACTTCTTCCATGTCGAAAGCTTCGCATGCGGCGGCAAGCTTCGACAGCAACCCGCTGTCCGGCTTGTCTTTGCGTGGCTTTTGGCCAGCGCCCTCCATAGAGGCGAACATATCATCAAGGTCGTTGACAAGTTCCCATGCGGCGTCGAGGAACGGGCGGTTGTGCGCGGCCACATACCCCAAATCGCCGGCTTTGGACGCGTCTTCAAGCTTTTTGGCCGCGCCGCCGATTAGATTGGCGCATATGCCCATGCTTGACCCTTTTATGCCGTGGACGGTAATCGCGTAATCGGCCAGCGTATCCGCGCTGACATTTTCCATAGACTCAAGAAGCCGGCGGGTATTTACGGTGAAAGAGCGCAAAACATCAAGATAGACGCCCTCGTCGCCGCCGAACTGTTCAATGCCCTTGGCAATATCCAGCCCGGCAATCCGCCTGCCCGCAATCCCGGAGCCGGAATCCTGCGCTTTTGGCCCGGCAGAGGCATGTTCTTGGCCAACAGATGCTTTTTCCTTTTCCTCGTCGCGCACCCAGCGGCGTATCACCTCGTCAAGGCGTGAATGTTTTATCGGCTTTGGCAGGAAATCCTGGAAACCGCTGCTTAAAAACATTTCCTCGCTGCCTGCGATTGCATTGGCGGTCAAAGCGATAACAGGTATGTTTCGGGCATAATCCGTACCCAGACCGCGTATAAGCCGGACCGCCTCTATCCCGTCCATTCCCGGCATCATATGATCCATAAAAACAGCGTTGTACCTGACCTTTTCGTCCCGTATGGCGTTGACGGCCTTTTGTCCGGCGTCAACGCAATCTATATTCATGCCGTACGGTTTCATCATGCCTTTGGCGACCGCCAGGTTTGTCATGTTGTCGTCCACGACAAGCACATGCGCGTACGGCAGGCTTATGTATCTGTCCTGCTTGCCGACATGCCCGATATTCGAGTACCGGAAATTTTTCAGGTTTTCCGCAATATCCGGACCTATGCGGATGTCGTTTATAAACTGCTGCCGGACCCTTGCCGTGAAAACGCTGCCCTTTCCATATTCGCTTTCCACGGAAACCGAACCGTCCATCAGCTTGGTGATGCTTTTGACCAGTGAAAGCCCCAGCCCGGTGCCTTCAATTCCCCGGTTGGCTTTTTTGTCAACCTGCGTGTAATCTTTGAAGAGCTTGCCTATATCCTCCTGCCGGATGCCCACGCCCGTATCCCGAATCTGGATTGTAAGCCAGACCGACTCGTCCTCCCGCCTGGCGCTTATGTTCAGGGTTACCGTACCTTCCTTTGTATATTTGATGGCGTTCGACAGCAGGTTGTTCATAAGCTGCCTGATTTTCAGCTCATCCCCATAAAGGCGGGCGAACATATCGCCGTCCAGTTCCAAGACCAGCTCGACCGGCTTTTCATGTATGCGCATGATATTCTGGGTGACCGTATCGTTAATCACGCTTGGAACGTCATACTCGTCCGGCACAAGCTCCAGCTTGCCGGCCTCTATCTTGGAAAGGTCAAGGATGTCATTGACCGTATCAAGTAAAGTCGAACCGGCATTATATATGGCTTCAATATTTTTGCGGCTTTCGGCATCTATATTGTCGGTTTGCAACACCACGCCTGACAGGCCGATAACGGCGTTCAAAGGAGTGCGCATCTCGTGGCTCATATTGGCCAGGAAATCGGACTTGGCTTTGTTTGCGGCCTGAGCCTCTGCCGTGCGCTCTTGCACCAGAACTTCAAGTTTTTTTCCTTCGTTACGGCTTTTTTGGAACAGGATGAAAAGAAGCGCAAGCACGCCCAGCAAAAGGATGGTCGCCCCAATCAGCCACGGGCGCTGCGCGCGCGCGATTTGCCCCTTATAGTCGTATGTCTGCAGCATCCACTGTTCCGCGATGCCTTGGACGTCTATGATAGCCAGCGCCTTGTTGAATATGGATCGAAGCACCTCCTGGTCCTTGTTGAACCCGATGAAGGATTCCGAAATCTGGTCGAACACGATATTTGCCTTGTACCCCGGCAATTCGTGATAGTTCGTTATGGCCAGCAGGCGGCGCTGGCTTGATATGACCATATCAACCTCGCCGCGATCCAAACCGGAAAAAGCGGCATTCGAACTTTCATACATTACGGCATACGGGTGGTCGGGGAACCAGCTGCGGAACTTTTCGGCGTACGCCGTGCCGCGCGCCATCCCCACCCGCGCGTTTACAACGTTTTTCAAAGAAACTTTCGGGGTTTCCAATTTGGATAAAAGTGCATAGCGGTCCGCCATGGTCGGGGTGTCCGGCCACAGGAAGCCAAGCTCACGCCGTTCTTTGGTGGGAATCAGTTCGGCAATCATATACGCTTTGCCGCTTTCAAGCGTACTCAACAGCTCGGGCCATTGCATGTGCTGGTCGTTGATACGCTTGAAGGACAGCCCAGTCAGCTTAGTCACTTCTTCCAGCACGTCAAAGAAGATGCCCTGCCACTGCTTTTTGTACCTGTTGTAAAAGGCTATCGGATAGTTGTAATGCTCGGCCACGAACGGAATGACGGGATTGCCACGCAGGAATGCCCGTTCTTCATCGTTAAGGGCCATATACAGCTTATGCCTGCGGAATTCTTTCTCGCCAATCCTGTAAAGCTCGGCCAGATGGCTTGTTTCACCGGCTTGCAGAGCCTTTTGCACAACCGAAATAATGGGCTCCAATTCCGGGTTATGCGTTGTCAGGGAAACCGGGCTGGAGCGCAGGGGGAAGAAATCTACGGAAATAATGTCGCCGTGGGCGTCGAATACGGCCTCCATGACGCTTTCGTCAATGTACGCGTCCACCTTCCCGCTTTTAAGAAGCGGGTATGCGTCTTCTTCGTTGTCAACGAAGACGGCTTCAAAATCGTCGTACACGCCCGAGGAAACGACGTAATCGTATATTATGCTGTCCTTAAGCATGGCGAACCGCAGGCGGCGTTCTTTGGCGATTTCCGCGATAGGCTGGCTGCCGGTAAGCCGGAAGTACCTCATCATGCGCTGGGCTATCGGGTCGGTCATGTGATATTTTTTAAGGCGTTCTTCGGTCGGCGTCAGCTCGCCCGTGAAATCCACGTCGCCGCTTTCAAGGCCTGAAATCAAATCGTCCCACTTGTAGACAACGGGCATGAAAGGAATACCGAACAGTTCGGTCAGCCACTCGCTGACCAGGACGGAAAAGCCGTTTATCTCGTTTTTCCTGGAATCATGGAACATTTCGGTGGATATAATCATGCCGTAAACGAAATAGTCCACCTGTTCCTGAAGTTTTTCAACCTCCCGGATTTCGTCTTCCGTCACGCCGGGGATTTCGCGGAATGAGGCAAACCTTGGCGATTCACCAGGCTGTTTCGCGGACAATCCGCCGCCGCCGCCCGAAAACGCGGCAAGCATAAGCGCTGCGCAAAGAATCCAGAATAACGTGCGTTTGTGTATAGACATGAAAAGGCCTTACATTGACTGGATACAAGCATACAACGGACAGTTTAAAAAATAGGTTAATATCGGCGCCCCTTAGGCGACGCGACAAAAAAGCGCCCGTTTTGCCAGCAAAGTATATCTTTGCAGTGCCGTCAGCCCGAACAGGCTAGGAGTGGATTACCGGATTTTCCCTGTAAATTCCCTGTTACTTGACAGGAACATAGCATTCCTGTATGCTAAAGACCGTGTAAGTTCAATACACGACCAGATTTTATAACTGATTGATTTAACCGATGGCAAAAAATATCTTGATTTGGTCTGTTTTAGCTGTTTTAGCCGCTGTAAGCATCGGCTTCATACTGCACGCCAAAGCGCCCCCGGCCGCATACCGCAAAATCACGCCGCAGCAGGCCAAACACATCATCGACAGCGGCAAGCCATATATCCTGCTTGACGTCCGCTCCGACGGCGAATTCAAGGAAGCGCACATAACCGGCGCAAGGCTTATCCCCCATAATGAAATCGAACAGCGCGCATCATCAGAGCTGTCGGACAAGCGCGCGCTGACCCTTGTGTACTGCCTTAAGGGGGAAAGAAGCAGGGACGCCGCCCACAGGCTTGTCCGCATGGGATATTCCAACGTCTATGATTTCGGCGGCATTTCCGACTGGCCTTATCAAACGGTTACCAGTCCAAAGCAATAAGCAAACCAACACGTTACATTTATCAGCAAGTTTTTTGCCCGCAAGCAAAAAGCGCAGAAACATATTTTTCCAACCTGATAATTTTTTTTAGATTCCACGCATATAAAACAACGAAAAATTAACTATTGTCATGGTTAAATAGATAAAAGGGTAGGAGTTTATTAACATGATTAGACGGCTCCCATCAGGGTGTTTGTATTTTGGCCTTTATACGCAGGCCCCCCCGGGTCCCAACAACGAGCAAGGGCCCAACGCCGCACGCCAGAAAGATGTTTCCAAGATTTTGGCGATGCGCTTTTTCGGGTCCGAAAACCTGGGCAATACCGCATACAATTTCTTCAAGCAGGTGGATGAAGACAAGCAGATGACAA
>WRDZ01000047.1 GCA_009779595.1 Alphaproteobacteria bacterium
AATCAGGGAAAGATATAACTAGCAGCGGAATATCTTGCCGGACTGCACTAAGCTATGCGTCCGGCACAGTAATTTCAGGTGCGCCTATGTTGTCGGCTTCACTTTCCAGATATCGCGTGCATATTCGGTTATAGTGCGGTCCGAACTGAACTTCCCGACCCTTGCCACGTTAAGCAAGGCTTTGCGCGCCCATAAAGCGCTGTCCTGGTAGTCATTCATAATCTGCCTGTGCGCATCTTCATACGAGCCGAAATCCGCCAGCAGCAGGAAATAGTCGCTGAACATCAGGCTTTTGAATATCGGCTTGAACACGTCGTCGCTGCCCAGCCCGAAACGGCCGTTCGTGACAGCTTCCATGACCTGGCGGATGCGCGGGTCCGAGTTATACAAATCCCACGGCCTGTGCAGCCCTTTTTCCTGGATTTCGTGGACCTGCTCGGCATGCAGGCCGAAAAGATAGAAGTTTTCCTCGCCCACCTCTTCGCGGATTTCCACGTTGGCCCCGTCCAGGGTGCCGATGGTCACGGCTCCGTTCAAGGCGAACTTCATGTTCCCGGTTCCCGACGCTTCGAACCCTGCGGTCGATATCTGCTCGGACACGTCCGACGCCGGGAAAATCCTTTCGGCCACCGACACCTTGTAGTCCGGGATGAACACCACGGTCATCTGGTTGTTGGCGCGCGGGTCTGTGTTGATTATCTGCGCCAGGTTGTTGACGAACTTGATGACCAGCTTGGCGAATTCGTACGATGGGAAAGCCTTGCCGCCGAAAATATGGGTCACGCGCTGCGGGTATGTAACGCCGTTGTCCACGATGTTCAAATACTTGTACGCCACATGCAGGGCGTTAAGCAGCTGCCGCTTGTATTCGTGTATGCGCTTGACCTGGCAGTCGAATATGCTGTCCGGGCTGACCTGCACGCCCGTAGTGTCCCATATTATCTTGCCCAGCTTCTCTTTATTCATGCGTTTGATGTCATAGAACGACTTGACGAAAGAAGCGTCGTCGATATAGTTTTCCAGCTTCCTAAGCTGCGACAAATCGGTAATCCAGCCGTTGCCGATGTGGTCGGTGATAAGGTCGGCAAACTCGGGGTTCGCGGTCAGCAGCCAGCGGCGCTGGGTAATGCCGTTGGTCTTGTTGTTGAACTTGTCGGGCCAGAGCCGGTAAAAATCGTTGAAGAATATGTTCTTTACGATATCTGTATGCAGCTGCGCCACGCCATTGACCGACATGGACCCTGCAATCGACAGGTTGGCCATGCGCACGAACTTGCGCGGCCCCTCTTGGATAAGGGACATGCGCTCCATCTTCGCGAAATCGCCGGGGAATTGGGCGGACACCATGTCCATAAGCCGCTGGTTTATCTGGTAGATGATTTCAAGGTGACGCGGCACAACGCGCTGCAGCAAATCCACCGACCATTTTTCCAGGGCCTCGGGCAGGATTGTGTGGATTGTGTAAGCCATTGTCTTTTGGGTAATTTTTAAAGCCTTGTCAAAGTCGATTCCATGTTCGTCAATCATCACGCGCATCAGCTCGGTAATGGCCAGGGACGGATGGGTGTCGTTCAGCTGTATAACCGCGCTGTCCGGCAGTTTTTCGAAATCCTTGTCCTTTTCCGTTTCGAAGAACCGGCGCAAAATGTCGTGCAGCGAACACCGGACAAAGAAATACTGCTGCACAAGGCGCAGCTCTTTCCCCGAATCTTCATCGGCGGCCGGATATAAAACCTTGGAAATCGTTTCGGACTTGACTTTCTGCTCGACCGCCTTGATGTACCCGCCCTCGTTGAACGCGGACAAGTCAAGGCTTTCGGACGAGTGCGCCGAAAACAGCCTAAGGAAGTTCACCGTGCGCCCGCCGTACCCCACAATCGGCATATCGAACGGCACGCCCACGACCGAAGTGGTGTCGACCCATCTGGACACCTGCTTGCCGTTCACGTTTTCGTGCACCAGGCGCCCGTACAGCTGAACGTTGCAGGTCCTGTCCCCGCGCTCTATCTGCCAGGGGGACGACCGAGTGAACCACACGTCGGCCTTTTCCTTTTGCCAGCCGTCGTCGAAATACTGCTTGAACAGCCCGAACTGGTAGTTTATCCCATACCCGTATCCCGGCAAATCCAGAGTAGCCATGCTGTCCAGGAAACACGCTGCCAGGCGCCCCAGGCCGCCGTTGCCCAGCGCAGGGTCGTATTCGGCGTCGATGACGTCTTTCAGCTTTACAGGGTTGTTGATTTCGATATAGTCCAGCAGGTCGTATATTTCCAGGTTGCGCAGGTTGTTTTCAAGCAGCCGCCCCAAAAGGTATTCTATGGACAGGTAATACACCTTCTTGCTTTTGTTCTTGTTGTGCCGTTTGGCCGTTTCGAACAGCTTGTCCACGCTGTAATCGCGTACAGCCACGGCAAGGGCGCTGAAAATATGGTCTTTGCTGGCTTCGGGCATCATCTTGCACAAAGAGTAATGCATGCGGTTTTCAATCAGCGCGGCCAGCTTTTCGACAATAGCCCTTTTTTCAGCGGGCATGTTTTTCGAAAGCTTCAGGTTGTATTCCGAAGGTATGGCCCCGGGAATGATTTCCCAATCGCACTCGTTCTGGCTGTCTTTAAGATTTTTTTTGGGATTTGAAGGAACCTTTTTTGACACTTTGAAACTCCTTTAAAAGAATCGGCTTTATAATACTATGGTACACGAACAAGCGCCCATTGCAAATACTTTATGCTTTTCAAGCGCGCCTGTGCCTAATTTCCTCTATCATCGCGTTTGTCGAGCTGTCATGCCCAAGGGCCGCGTCCGACATTATCTGCTCGCAAACAACGGTTGCCAGCTCTTTGCCAAGCTGCACTCCCCACTGGTCATAGCTGTTTATGTTCCAAAGCATGCCCTGCACGAAAATCTTGTGCTCGTACATGGCGATAAGCTTGCCCAGGTTGAACGGGGTCATCCTGTCGAACAGGATGCTGGTGCTTGGGCGGTTGCCCTCGAACACCTTGTACGGCACAAGATTGTCCGGGCAGCCCTGGTCCTTGGCTTCATCGGCCGTCTTGCCGCGCATCAGGGCTTCGGGCTGGGCGATGAAATTGGACAGCAGCACCGGGTGATGCAGCCCGGCTTCGTTGAACGACCACGCGGACGCGATGAAATCGCTGGAAATTATCTCGGTCCCCTGGTGCAGCAGCTGATAGAACGAGTGCTGTCCATTGGTCCCGGGCTCGCCGAACAAGACCTGGCCCGTGCTGTATTTCACGCGTTTGCCGCCCCGGTCCACGCTTTTCCCGTTGCTTTCCATGTCCGCCTGCTGCAAATACGCCGGCAGCCTGTGCAGATACTGGTCGTACGGCAGCACCGCGTGCGAGCGTATGTCCAGGAAATTCGTGTTCCACACGCCTATCAGCCCCAGAATCACGGGTATGTTTTCGGACAGCGGCGCGTTCAGGAAGTGCGTGTCCATGGCGTACGCCCCGTTCAAAAGCTGCCTGAAGTTGTCGAACCCGATTGATATTGCGATGGGCAGGCCTATGGCGGACCACAGCGAATAACGGCCGCCGGCCCAGTCCCAGAACTCGAACATGTTGTCCGTGTCTATCCCGAACTCGCTTACGCCCCGGGCATTGGTCGACAAGGCCACGAAATGCTTTTCTATTGCCTGCGGGCCCAATATGTCGGTTATCCAGCAGCGGGCGGTCAGCGCGTTCATCATGGTTTCCTGCGTGGTCCATGACTTCGAGGATATCACGAACAGGGTGCTGGCCGGGTCCAGGCGCTCTATCACCTCGGTTATCTCGGTGCCGTCCACATTGGACACGAAATGCACGCGCACGTTCTGGCGATAGTGTTTCAGCGCCTCGACCGCCATGCGCGGCCCAAGGTCGGACCCGCCGATGCCTATGTTCACAACGTCGGTTATGCGCTGGCCCGTAGCCCCGCGCCACTGGCCGTGCTGGACCTTGTACGAGAACTCTTCCATCTGCTTCAGCACTTTGTCAATGGCGGGCTTCACGTTCACGCCGTCGTAAGTCACGTGCGACTTGGCGGCGTTGCGCAACGCCACGTGCAGGACCGCGCGGTTCTCCGTATTGTTTATCGGCTTGCCCGCGAACATGTCGCCGATAGCGCCCGGAATGTCCGCTTCCTCGGCCAAATCAAGCAGCAGGTTCATCGTGTCGGGCGTAATGCGGTTTTTGGAATAGTCCACCAGCATGTCGTCCAGCCGCACGGAAAAGCGCTTGAACCTGTCCTTGTCGCTGTCGAACATGTCGCGCATATGCATGCCTTTGGCCTGCTGGCAATGCTGCTGCAGCTTTTTCCAGGCAGGTAAAGCAGTCGGATTCTTCATATCCCCAAAATCCTTTCGGTCAGAATCGAATCTATTATACTGTTTTCAGGATAGCCTTGCAGCCCGCCAACGTCAACATAATGTTCGGTGTATCCTCTGCCTCCCGATTCGAGCAGTATGCTGGCGCGCTTTCCCACCATCCCGCGCTTCAAGGCAAGCCGTTTTTCATCGCCCAAAGCGCGTAAAACCTTCGCCCTTTCCTTGCGAATCGCAACCGGAACCTGCGGCATTTTCGCGGCCCGGGTCTGTGGGCGCACCGAGTACGGGAACACGTGCAGCAGTGCTATGTCCGCGCGGCGCACCAGGTCCAGGGTGTTCTCGAAAGACTGGTCGGTTTCGATGGGGAATCCGGTTATGAAGTCCGCCCCCAGCACAAGGTCCGGACGAACGCGCCGCAAAGCCATGGCCCGTTCCAGCACGTCCGCGTAAGTGTGCCGCCGCCCCATGCGCTTAAGCACCAAATCGTCGCCCGACTGCGCGGACAAATGCAGGTGCGGCATAAGCGCGGGATAGCTTGCGAACAGCTCAACCAGCCTGTCGTCTATGCCCATTGGGTCAAGCGAGCTAAGCCGCAGACGCGGCAAATCCGGCACCTCGCGCAATATCTTTTCCACCAGGCCCGATATGCCGCCGTGGTACGAGGCTATGTCTATGCCGCTGACAACCACTTCTTTGAAGCCCTTATCGACCAATCCCCGCACTTGTTTCACTATATGCGCCGGGTCCACGGACACGCCGCGGCCGCGCACAAGCGGCACAATGCAGTACGTGCACCCGTGGTCGCAGCCCTGCTGCACCTCGACGAACGCGCGGTGGCGGTCCGCGAACCCGCTTAGCAAAGCGTTTTCTATATTGAAGAATTTGCGCTTGTCCTGGTTGGTCACGACCTGCCCCAGTTCCGCGAACGCCGGGTTTATCTGCGACGCGCACCCGGTTATGACGATTTGCGCGGCCGGGTTTTCGCGCCTGGCCTTGCGCACGGCCTGCAGGCACTGGCGCTCGGCCTCGGCCGTCACGGCGCAGGTGTTGAAGACTATGGTGTTGCCGCGGGAGGCGTCGCTGCCCCAAACCTGCCCTATCAAAGCGGTTTCAAACCAGTTTATCCTGCACCCGAAATTCACAACTTTCACGCCCATGACATGATTTTATCATCAGCCTCCCCCATGTCAATAAACAGCAGGGTTTAATCTGTAAATAAACGTTTTATTAACAAATATTCACGATAATAGAAGAATATTATGATTATTTTTGTTTCAGAGGTTAACCATGACAACAGATATTAGGGCAATGAAAATATTGATTGTTGACGACCACCAGACTATGCGCAACGTGGTGTCCAATTTGCTGCAAAGGCTTGGCTTCCAGAATATCGACGAAGCGGCCGACGGCACCGAGGCCTTGAAGATACTGCGCGCAAACAGCCAATACGGCCTTATCATCACCGACTGGAATATGAAGCCCATGTCCGGTTTGCAGCTTTTGC
>WRDZ01000048.1 GCA_009779595.1 Alphaproteobacteria bacterium
ATACAGTCGGCCAGTTCATGCCCATAGCCATCGGCGCGCAGATATATTACGCCCCGGGATTGGACAAGCTGATATATTACATATCGGTTTCGCGCCCGACGCTGGTGCTGTGCGTGCCGCGGCTGTACGACGCGATGAAGCAGAAGATAACCCAGCAGCTGACGCTTGGCAGCCCGCTTGTCAGGCGCATATTCGAACGCACTGTCGAGCTTGGCAAGAAAAGGTACTATAAGCAGCAGACGCTGCGCGATTGCGTTGAAAACAAGCTGCTTGACCTTAGCGTGCGCCGCAGCTTCAAGAAAAGGTTCGGCGGGCAGCTTAAGGCGTTCGTGTCGGGCGGGGCTCCGCTGAACATCGAATCCGGGCTGTTCTTCAACGCGCTTGGGGCGGTGATTTTCCAAGGGTACGGCCAGACCGAATCCTCTCCGCTTATAACGGTCACAGAGGGCATCAAGGACGTAAGGCTGCACACCGTGGGGCCGGCCACTCCCGACATAGAGGTGAAGATAGGCGATGGCGGCGAAATCCTGACGCGCAGCGAAAGCATCATGAAAGGCTATTGGAACAAGCCCGAGCTTAACCCCGTGGACGAGGACGGCTGGCTGCATACGGGCGACGTGGGCTATCTGGACGACAAGAACAACCTGGTGATAACCGACCGCATTAAGGACCTGATAGTCAACTCGGGCGGGGACAATATCTCGCCCGTGAAGGTCGAGGCCATAATGGCGGCCGAGCCCGAAGTCGGCCAGATAATGGTTTACGGCGACCGGCAGCCGCACCTTGTCGCGGTGGTCGTGCCAAACGACACCTTCATCGCCGCGTGGAACAAGAAGCACGGCACCGAAGTTACGGCCAAAACCCTGGCGGGCGAGGAAATGTTCCAAAAGGCCATAATGGAGGGCATCCATCGCGCCAACGCCAAGCTCAGCCTTATCGAGCAGGTCAAGAAAATCATCCTTGCCGACGAGCCGTTCTCCATAGACAACGGCATGGTGACCCCGTCCATGAAGGTCAAGCGGCCGCAGGTGCGCGCGGTTTACGGCGAACGCCTTGAAGCCTTGTACAAGAACAGGATATAAGGGCCGTTCACATGAAGATACTTGTGGTCGAGGACGAACCCGCAATCGTGTACATGCTGCGGTACAACCTTGAAAAACAGGGGTACCAGGTCATAGACACCGAAAAGGGCGGCGACGTTATCGAGCTGGCCACCGCGCAGAAACCCGACCTTATCCTTCTGGACTGGCGCCTGGCCGACAATGTCGACGGCGTGGACGTGTGCTATGCCCTGCGCAAGAACCAAAGGCTGCACCAGATTCCCATCATCATGCTGACCGCGCGCGCGCAGGACGGCGACAAGGTCAAAGCCCTGGGCACGGGCGCGGACGACTATATGACCAAGCCGTTCTCGATTGTCGAGCTTTTGGCCCGCATAAAAGCGGTCCTGCGGCGCGCGGCCCCCATGGCGGCCGGGGAAACCCTGAAGTTCGCCGACCTGGATATGGACATGGCCCAGTGCAAGGTGTTCCGCTCGGGCAAGCCCATCCACCTTGGCCCCACCGAGTTCCGCCTGCTGCATTTCTTCATGCGCCACCCGCGCAAGGTGTTCGGCCGGGACGAACTGCTGTCCCAGGTCTGGGGCGACAACATCCATGTCGAGGACCGCACGGTCGACGTGCATATCCGCCGCCTGCGCCGCAGCCTCGGCGACCCGGACATCATACGCACCGTGCGCAAGACCGGGTACGCCCTGGACGACTCGGCGGGGTAGGTTATAGCTTTTTCATTTTTATAGCGCGTTCCGCCCGAGCAAGCGCCAAAGCGAGCCGTACGGCGAAGCGACGCGCGCCGCCTATGGGCGGGCGGACGCGCGTGTCCTGCGGACCGCTTGGCAGTGCCGCTGGCGCGGCAGATATTTTATATTTAGGCGCTTTTGCACCCAATCGGCTTTTTACACCACCGTGTCCGGCTTCGTGCGGCCGGTCTTCTGGTTTATCAGCGCTATGTCCTGCACGATTTTGGCCAGCCCCGCCACCACGTCGCCGACTTCAAGGTCAAGCCTGTCGTGGTCTATCACGACCTCTTCCAGATACACGCGCAGCGTGGCTCCGACGCTGCCCGTGCCCGACAGCCTGAACACTATGCGGGCGCGGTTTTCGAATATTATGCGTATGCCCTGGTTCGCTGCCACCGAGTTGTCGACCGGGTCGGTATATGCGAAATCGTCGGCCTTTTGGACGACATATCCGGGCGAAAGCTCTTGCCCCGCCAGCCCCGCCACCTTTTCCCGCGCCAGGGCCATTATTTCGTCGCCGACCTCTTTGGGCAGCCCCACGTAATCGTGGCGGCAGTAATAGTTGCGGCCGTACTTCATCCAGTGCTGCGTGACGATATCCTTGACCGGCATCTGCCGCGCGGCGATTATGTTCAGCCAGAACAGCACCGCGAACAGCCCGTCCTTTTCGCGGATATAGTCGGCTCCCGTTCCAAAGCTTTCCTCGCCGCACAGCGTGACCATGCCGGCGTCAAGCAGGTTGCCGAAGAACTTCCACCCGACCGGAGTCTCATAACACGGTATCCTTAAATCCTTTGCGACCGTGTCCGCGGCGGCGCTTGTGGCGATGGTGCGGGCGACTCCGTTAAGCCCGTCCTTGTACGCGGGCACGGTGAAATAGTTGGCGGCCAGCACGGCTAGGCTGTCGCACGGGGAAACGAAAATGTCGCGGCCAAGTATCATGTTGCGGTCCCCGTCCCCGTCGCACGCGGCCGCAAAATCCAGGCCGGCCGGCCCTTTTGCCATTTCGACCAGTACTGTGTTAACGCTGGGCATCGGCTCGGGGTGCAGCCCGCCGAAGTCGTCCTTGGGCACGGCGTTCATCAGGCAGTCTTCCGGCAGTTCAAGCAGGTCCACGAAAATCTTGCGGGCGTACGGGCCCGTGACCGCGTTCATCGCGTCGAACTTCATGCGGAGCCCGGACGATTTGATATAACTTTTTATCCCGTCGAAATCGAAAAGGTCCTGCATCGCAATGGCGTAATCCTCGACCGAGTCAACCACCTGCACGGCCATGTTTTCGATTACGGCTTCGTGCAGCCTGCTTATGTCGACGTCCGGCGCGTCGCTTATAAGATAGCTGTCTATTGTCTTGCATGCCTCGAACAAACGGTCGGTGTCCGCCGGCATGGCCGGGCCGCCGTTGGAGGCGTTCACCTTTATGCCGAAATCCTCGTCCGGGCCGGCCGGGTTGTGGCTTGCCGACAGTATTATCCCGCCCGCGGCCTCGTTCTTGCGTATCAGCAGCGACGCGGCCGGCGTGGACAGCACACCGTCCCTGCCCACTATTATCCTGCCCACGCCGTTCGCGGCGGCGATTTTAATGATGACCTGTATTGCCCGGTCGTTATAGAAACGGCCGTCCCCGCCCAGCACGACAATCGACCCCTGCATGTCCGGGAACGTGTTGAAGGTCGCCTGCGCGAAATTGGCCACGTAATTGGGCTGCATGAAAACCTTGGTCTTTTTGCGCAGCCCCGACGTGCCCGGTTTCTGGTCCTCGTATGGCTTGGTTTGTATTGTAAGTATAGCCATCAGTTCTTCCTTTCCAAAGCGTGGATTATGTTCTTGTATTCGGCCTGGTGCGTCCTTTTCAAAGCCGTCCGGGCAAGGACGTTTTCCAGGGTCATGCTTACCATAAGGTTCAGGTCAGCGGTCACCTGGCGCAGCATGTTGTGGCGCATGAACTCGACCTGCTCTTTCACCTGGCGGGCAGCCGCTGCCGAAAGCTCTTCGCAGGTCTTGGCGGTGTTAAGCTTTAAATGCTGTATGTCGGCCGCTGCCTGCTTCTTCATTTTCTCTATTTCGCCGCGGGTGCCGTCCAGCACCTGGTTGTGCCTGGCCAGAAGGAGCTCGGCCTCCTTGCGCATGACCGCCGCGTCGGTGATTTCGTTCTCGACCTTGGCCGAGTACACGCGCATCGCCACTTTCCACCCGCGCGACAGCGGCTTGAACGGAATCCCTATAAGCAGGGCCAGGGTCACGGCAAGCCAGAACGACTCGCTGCCAAAAAGCTTTGTTATAGCGTCGGTTATGCCCGCGAAGATATCAAGCATTTCCCGCCCTTCCCCTGTAAATGTTCGCGGCTTCGGACTTTATCACGCCCGGCGATATGTTGTCGACCGTCCACTCTTTCAGCGCCATGGCCGTTATGCCGGCCACGTCCGCGGCAAGTTTTTCGCGCAGCTCCGCCTCTTTTTCAGCCGTCTTTTCAATGGCTTCGTTCAGGGCGCGCTCGACGCGCTCCGAGCATTGCTCTTTCCACAGGGCGATTTTCTGGTTTTCCGCCTTTGCGGCCGACGCAATCATGTCGCTTATCTCTTGCTTGGCGGCCTCTATTGCCATGTTATAGGATTCCAGCACCATCTTGGCCTCGCCCGTCAGGGTTTCGGCCTGCTGCAGGTCGGCCTGGACAATGCGCTTGCGCCCGTCGACTATCTGGAAAAGCCTGGGGGCGATGACGAAGTTGACCGCCAGGAACAGCAGCGCGAAAGCCACCCCCAGCCAGAAAACCTGCGCCGGATACCAGTATGTGTCAAGCTGCGGCAGCATGGCTGGTTAACGCATTATGACCAGTATCGCGATGACCAGCGCGTACAAGGCGATGGCTTCCGTGACCGCGAAACCGGCCCACGCATAGACGTTGATGTCGCCCTTGACCGACGGGTTGCGCCCGACGTTGTTGATGGCCGCAATCCATATGCTGGCGACCCCCCATGCCGCGCCTATCATGCTAAGCGCGCACAATCCGGCGGCGATGTATTTTGCCGCTTCGGCAATTCCAGTATTAGCCACGTGTTCCATTTTTCATACTCCTTAAATAAAAAACCTAATGCCCTTTCAAGGCATCTCCAAGATAAACGGTGGACAGGACGGTGAATATGTATGCCTGAAGCAAGGCTATCCCCATCTCGAAAATCAAAATCGCCGCGGCGAACAGCATCGGTATGACGCCGAACACGCCCAGCATAACGATGAACCCGCCCACGACCTTCAGCATCACGTGCCCCACCATCATGTTGGCTACAAGACGCACGGTCAGGCTGAAAGGCCGCGACATGTAAGAGATTATCTCTATCGGTATCATTACCGGAGCGGCCACCCACGGCGTGCCTTTTGGGAAGAACGTGTGCAGGAATCCCCAGCCCTGGCAGCGTATGCCTGTGATTATGCCGATGAAGAAGCCAAGCAGGGCCAACGCCCCGACAGCGGCGACGTGGCTGGTGAACGTGAACCCATAGGGCACAAGCCCCAGAAGGTTGCCCATCATAACGAACAGGAATATGGAAAAAAGGTACGGGAAGAACACGCGGCCGCGTTCTCCGGCGTTTTCCACTATGATGCCGTCGACGAACTTATAGGCGATTTCGGCCATGCTTTGTGCTGCGTTCGGGACCATGGCCCTTTTGCGGGTGGCCGATATGAAGAACGCGGACGCGATGAACACGCTGGCAAGCATGAACAGGGCCGAGTTCGTGAACGAAACGTCGAATCCGCCAAGCGATAACGGGACAATGGGCTTTATTGCGAACTGGTCCATCGGCGAGGCCATCGGCTATTCCTTCTTGTCCATCTGTTGAACCGTGCGGTAAAGGTTTAAAAAACCGGCTGCCGCGCCAAGCAGGATGAACACAGCCAAAAGCAGGCCGCCCGTTTTGAAAAAGTATTCGGCCAGGAAACCAA
>WRDZ01000049.1 GCA_009779595.1 Alphaproteobacteria bacterium
CAACACCCTGGGTCGAGGATATGGCTACGCGCTTGACGTATATCCCCTTGGCGCCCGACGGCTTGGCGCGCAGTATGGCCTGCACGAAAGCCTGGATGTTTTCCTTGATTTCCTTTTCGCCGAAGCTTTTCTTGCCGACGCCCGCATGCACAAGCCCGGCCGCTTCGGCGCGGAACTGCACCTGGCCGGCCTTGGCGTTCTTGACGGCCTGGGCCACGTCCATGGTGACCGTGCCAAGCTTGGGGTTGGGCATAAGGCCGCGCGGGCCAAGCACTTTGGCGACTTTGCCGACCACGCCCATCATGTCCGGGGTGGTTATGCAGCGGTCGAACTCGATTTTGCCGCCCAGGATAGTGTTGGCAAGGTCGTCTTCGCCGACGATGTCAGCGCCCGCGTCCTTGGCTTCCTGAGCCTTGGCGCCCTTGGCGAACACCGCGACGCGCACGCTTTTGCCCGTGCCGTGCGGCAGGCTGACCAGCCCGCGGACCTGCTGGTCCGACTTGGTGGTGTCCAGCCCCAGGTTCATCGACACTTCAACGGTTTCGTCGAACTTGGCGTTCGGCGACGACTTAAGGATTTTCACCGCCTCGTCAAGGGTATAGGTCTTGGCGCGGTCAAATCCGGCATAGGATTTCTTCATTTTTTTCGTAGTCATTTCCTAGCCCTCCACCACTTCAACGCCCATTGAGCGCGCCTGCCCTTCCACCATGGCCATCGCGGCCTCGACGGTGTCGCAGTTCATGTCCGCCATCTTCTGCGAGGCGATTTCCTTTATCTGCGGCTTCGTTATCTTGCCGGCTTTCTTGCGGCCGGGTTCGGCCCCGCCTTTATCCAAACCGGCGGCTTTCTTGATAAGGAAGCTTACCGGCGGCAGCTTGGTGACGAACGAGAACGTGCGGTCCGCGAACGCCGTTATGATGACGGGGACGGGGACGCCGGGCTCTATCTTCTGGGTGGCCGCGTTGAAAGCTTTGCAGAATTCCATGATGTTCAAGCCGCGCTGGCCCAACGCAGGGCCGACCGGGGGCGAGGGGTTGGCCTTGCCCGCCGGGATTTGCAGCTTTATGTATCCCAATACTTTTTTTGCCATTCATTCTCTCCTTTTCTAAGGTTTGGCGGTGATAAGCGGGAGTATGGCTTTTCCCTGCCGCCGACAGCTGTTAAAAACTATATTTTCTCGACCTGCGAAAACTCCAATTCAACGGGGGTGGCGCGGCCGAATATCGACACCGACACTTTCAGGCGGGACTTGGACGGGTCCACATCCTCGACCGAACCGGTGAACGTTGCGAACGGACCGTCGGTCACGCGGACCTGCTCGCCCACTTCGAAGACTATGCTGCTGCTTTGCTTGCCTACGCCCTCGGCGACCTGTTTCAAGATGCGTTCGGCTTCGGTGTCGGTGATTGGCATGGGCTTGTCGCGGTTGCCAAGGAAGCCAAGCACTTTGGGGGTTTTCTTTATAAGGTGCCAGACCTGGTCTTCCATCACGGCCTTGACCAGCACATAGCCGGGGAAGAACTTGCGCTCGGACACGACTTTGGCGTTCCCCTTAAGCTCGGTGACCGACTCGGTGGGCAGAAGGACTTCCTGAAGCTTGTCCTCAAGATTCTTGGTTTCTATCTGTTCTTTCAGGCTTTCAACGACCTTTTTTTCACATCCGGACTGGACGTTGACAACATACCATTTGGCGCTTGCGGACGTCATTTTATCCCCCGAATTTCATTATTAGGTTGACCGCGAACATCAGAACCGTATCCATCAGGAACAGCATAAAAGCGCCAAGCGCCGATATTACGGCGACGGCGACGGCGACCTTCAGGATTTCGGGCCTTTGCGGCCACACGACTCTGCTGACTTCTTGGCGAACCTGCCTTAAAAATGCAACCGGATTTAAAACTTTCATTACAAAAAACCGCCTTTTTTCAATCTGTTATTGGCAGGGGTGGAAGGGATCGAACCCTCAGCCCTCGGTTTTGGAGACCGATACTCTACCAATTGAGCTACACCCCTATGACCCAACCACTAAAGACCCGGCATGCGTAACCGTTTGATTATTCACAATTTTTACGTCCTTGCACACCGCTGTCCCACAAAGCAACACTGCTATGATACTAAAAAACCGGATAAATTGCAAGCACAAAAATTATTTTTTGGTTAACGTCCGGCCTGACGACGCTTATCGTTATAAATCAACGCGTTATATCCGGCATGCGGAATGTCCGGGGCAAACTTGCGACTTTTGTGGAAAACTTGCGACATTCGGCGAAAAAGGGTTAATTTGCGTTTTCGCCGATTTCCTGTCAAGAGGAAAAGTGAGGGGCGCTGTCCGCCCGTGCAAGCGCCAAAGCGAGCCGAAAGCTCGCGACGCGCGCCGCCTATGGGCGGGCGGACGCGCGTGTCTTGCAGACCGCCTGGCAGTGCCGCTTCGCGGCAGGTTATCTATTTAACCTATTACCGCTTTTCAGCCACCGCGAACGCCATTGCCATGCCATCGTCGTCGGTCAGCGAGATGTGCACCGTGACGCCTTTGGCAATTTCCGCGGCCCGGCCCGAAAACCTGACCACCGGGCGGCCGTTTTCCCCGGTGACTATGCTGATATTGGACAGGCCCAGCCGCCATATGCCGATGCCCAAAGCTTTGCCAACGGCCTCTTTGCCGGCCCAGCGCTTGGCCAGCGTGCCGTAGAACTTTTCGTCGCTGCCCGAGCGGCTACGGGCGATTTCCAGCTCGTCCTTCGAAAACACGCGGGCCAGGAACCTGTCGCCCCAGCGCATTGCCAAATCCCGCACCCGCCCGGTTTTAACAATATCGCTGCCGATTCCGGTTATCATTGGTCCAGCACCCTGTCAACCGAAGCCGTAAGCGAGGACGAGCGCAACGCCGCGATGACGTTCTGCAGGTGCGAGGTGTCTTTGACCTCGACGTCGACAAGCATATCGATATAGGCCGAGGATTTGTCCAGCACGATAAGGTTGCTGATATTGCCGCCGGACCTGGCTATTTCCACGCTAAGCATGCCCAGCGTTCCAGGAGCGTTGCTCATGCACAGCTTCAGCCTGGCCGTGCTTTGGCCGCCGGCGCACGAGGGGTCCCAGTCTATGGTCATAAGCCTTTCCGGAGTCCCCGCATACACCGCCAGCTGCTTGCATTCGGTGTTGTGTATGGTTATTCCCCTGCCGGTGTTGATGACCCCGACAATGGAATCCCCGGGCACCGGGTGGCAGCATCTGGCGTACGAGAACTTCATGCCGGCGATAAGGCCAAGTATCGGGGACTTCTTTTTGCCGTCGTCCTGCTTGGGCGCCTTTTTCTGGCGCCGGCGCGAACTTCCCAGGCCCAGCGCGTCCGCTATCCTTCCCAGGACCTTGCCGTGGCGCGGAAACAGAAGGTTCGCGATGTCTTCGGAACTGCGGCCGCCTATGGCGATGTCCACATACACGTCCTCTATCTTGGTGTACTTGATTTTCTGCAGGCCGGCTTCGACCACGCGGTCAGACGGCTCTTCCCCGAGGAGCTTGATGCGGTTGAACAAAGCCGTGCGCCCGATGTCTATGTTCTTTTCGCGCTCGTGCTCGCGCAGGAAGCGGCGGACAGCGGCCTTGGCCTTGGCGGTGACGGCCAGGCGCTCCCACTCGGCCGAGGGGTTGGCGGCCTTGCCGGTCATTATTTCCACCTGGTCGCCGTTCTGCAGGGTCGTGCGCAGCGGGCGCATGGCCCCGTTTATCTTGGCCCCGATGCAGCGGTTGCCCACGCCCGAGTGGACCGCATATGCGAAATCGATGGGGGTCGCGCCCACGGGAAGGGTTATAAGCTCGCCCTTTGGGGTAAAGCAGAACACCTGGTCCTTGTACATTTCCAGCTTGGTGGCTTCCATGAACTCGTCGCTGTCCTTGGACTGGGCCATAAGGTCGATAAGCTCGCGCAGCCATTTGAAGTTTTCCTGCCCCGAGCCGCCCTGCTTGTAAACCCAGTGGGAGGCGGCCCCATACTCGTTCTGGTGGTGCATTTCGCGGGTGCGTATCTGGACCTCGATGCGCTGCTTTTCAGGGCCGATGACATAGGTGTGTATGGACTTGTACCCGTTGGGCTTGGGTGTGGATATGTAGTCGTCGTATTCGGACGGGACCATCTGGTAGCGGGTGTGGACCACCCCAAGGGCGTGATAGCAGTCCTTGACCGAATCGACGATTATGCGGAACGCCACCACGTCGCCAAGCTGTTCGAACGACGAGTTCTTGCGCTGCATCTTGTGCCATACCGAATACGCGGACTTCACGCGCCCGGATATTTCGGCGGCCACGTCCTGGTCGGCCAGGTCTTCCTTCAGCTGGACAACGATGCGCCGCACCAAGCCGCCGTCCCGGTTGGTTATGGTGTCCAGCCGCGCCTTTATGGACTGGCATATCTCGGGGTGCAGGGTTTCGAAGGCTATCTCCTCGAACTCGGAATGCATGCGCGCAAGGCCGATGCGCTCGGCCAGTTTCGAGTATATGTCCGACGTTTCCTTGGCGACGCGGCGGCGCTTTTCCTCGGCCACGTTCTTCAGCTGGCGCATGTTGTGCAGCCTGTCGGCCAGCTTGACCAGCAGCACGCGGATGTCCTTGCTGGTGGCAAGCACCAGCTTGCGGAAGTTCTCGGCCTGGCGCGAGTGCCTGGCCACGGATTCGTCGAATACCGAAAGCTTGGTAAGACCGTCCACTATGTCGGCCACAAGCCAGCCGAATTCAAGGCGTATCTGCTGGACCGAGGCTTTGCAGTCCTCGACCGTGTCGTGCAGCAGCGCGGCGATTATGCACACCGAGTCCAGCCTGTATTCGGCAAGTATCTGGGCCACGCCCACGGGGTGGGTGAAATACGGTTCAAGCGTGGATTCGCGCAGCTGGCCCTTGTGGCATTCAAGCGCGAAGTCGTACGCGCGGCCGATGTTGTTCACGTCGGCGTTGCCGTCGTATTGCCTTACCTGCGCTATCAATTCTTCCTTGGTAAGCATAGCCCGTCACACGTTAGAAATGGGTTCAAGTGCCGGCGCGCCTGAAGACACTATGGCTGCTCTATGATTTCCATGTCCTGCACGCCGCCAAGTATGGCCTGGTCGGTGTCCGCGATGCCGGCGAAGTCCTCGCCCGCAAGCTCGCTAAGAGCGTCCTTGACCTCCTGGCTTTCGTTCTCGGTCTGGACAACCGGCTGGCGAGCGCGCAAAGAGTTCACCAGGCGCTCTTCCAGCTGCCCGGGATTGACCATTCCCTTGCCTATTTCGCGCAGAGCCACGACAGGGTTGCGGTCGTGCTTGCGGTCGACCTGAATCTGGGCGCCCGCCCCGATATCGCGCGAACGCCTGGCCGACAAAAGCACCAGGTCGAACTGGTTGGGGATTTTTTCAATGCAATCTTCTATGGTTATTTTCGTCATGCTTGCTGCCTTGTTTGTAAAAAGTTGTCGCCGTATATTCTTGAGGAGGATAACACACACACTTAAAAATAGCAAGAAATAAAATTTTACGGGCCGGATATAGAGCGTTACGCCAAGGCAAGCGCCAAAGCGAGCTGGGCGGACGCGCCGTGCCAAAAAAACACAATCACAACTTTTGGTTCACCGGATTGTTAACCAAGCGTTAGTTTATCGGTGCTAGCGTTTTAATTATGGTGAACGATTTGTTTAAAGAACTGGACGACAAGCTCAGCGACCTGGACAACAGGATAAA
>WRDZ01000050.1 GCA_009779595.1 Alphaproteobacteria bacterium
AAGACCCTGGCGCACCGCTGGTGGACACCGAAATCTTCACGTCCTGGAATGTTCCCTCATCGCCGGACAGCCTGATGGTGAAATAGTTGTCGGCCGCGTTATTCGGGAAGCCCAGCGTTTCCAAAGTCTGGCTGAGCGATATCGAGTTCGTGCCCCGCAGCTCGGCCGCATTGCCCGTGCGGATAGCGAACGAGTCCGTGGGAAGAACTCCGCCGATGCCGCTAAGCGCCTGGTTGACGGTCACCGTCTGCCCGCTTACCATGGAAGAGGCCACGTTGTTGCTGTCCAGCGACTGGTTCACCAATGCCTGGGCCTGCGAAACAAAATTTGTCAGCGCGGTAAGCCCGGCGTCGGCTGCCCGCAGCGTTTGCACCGCCTGCCCCATGCCGTCCAAAAGCCCGTCCAGCGCGGTCGCCCGCGTATTCAGCGATTGCGCCGTAAAATAAGCGGCCGGAGAATCAAGCGCCGAGTTCACCTTCCTGTTGGTGCTTAGGCGATTCTGCGTTATATCGAAAAGTCGTTGAGTATTTTGCAAATTTAATAAAATTGTGCGCATACTTGCAGATAAACTTACTGTGTTGTCCATATCAATACTCCCGGTTAGAACAAAACCCTATGCTATATCCGTACTGGAAATAGTCGTTGCATGTTGCAATGCAACAACTATGCCAAAAAGGGTTGGGGAGTTAGAAATGGCTGGGTATCCGCCCGTGCAAGCGAGCGGCAGATTATCTATGATATATGGAAATAAAAAAGAGAGGGGAAGATAATCCCCTCTCCTCTTTCTTCGTTTCTGACGATTTTAACGTCAGGTTCAGCTTCTGCCTTGTTAAAACAAGCGCAGGATGCTCTGCTGAGCCTGCGATGCCAGCGACAGCGAGTTGGTACCCAGCTGCTGTCTGACCTGCAGCGACAACATGTTGGCTGCTTCTTCGTTCATGTCGGCCAGCACCAGCTTGTCCGCACCTTCGGTCAGGGTGTCAATCATGTTCTGAGTGAAATCCTGATAGGTGTTAACAATGCTGAGGTTCTGGGCCATCGCCGAAGCTTCGGCGCGCAGGGTCAGCAACGCCGCGTCCAAACTGTCAAGGTCGTTTTCCATGTTCGCCGCGAGTGCCCAAGCGTTGGTGGCCTGACCCGCCGTGCCTATGTCAAGACCGGTCGTGCCCGAGGTGAAGTCAGCTAGCGTGGTCTGGATAGTCAATTGGCTGGTACGGCTTTCGTTGAAGTTCACCGTCAACGTATCCCCATCCAACAGGTTCACACCCTTGTACCCCGCGTCCCTGTTCGTGCTTATCTGGTCCAGCTGCGTCATAACAGTATCGAACTGGCCGGCCAAGATGGCCCTTTGCGCAGCGTCGTTCTCGTCCATAGCCGTGTTGACAAGCGCGCGGCCCTGCTGGACAAGCCTGGTAATCGCGTTAATACCGTGGTCGGCAGCCTTAATCGTCTGTATGGCCTGGCCCATGCCGTCCATAAGTTCGTTCAAGTCGCCCGCGCGGGTGTTAAGCGATTTAGCGGTAAAGAAGGACAGCGGGTTGTCAAGAGCTGTGTTAACTTTCTTACCGGTTGCAAGCCTGTCCTGCGTGCGGTCCATCAACACCGAAGTATTCCTAAGGGTCAACAGGTTGCTGCGCATGCTTGACGTCAATGTAATATCTGACATTTTAATTCTCCATTCTGGTTAAAAACTGGACTCTTGAAATTCTGCAAGAATCCTTCCTAATTCTAAATTGTTCCAGACATTTGTTAAAAAACTATTAACAAAAATACTATGTTAATAAAAATCAGCCCTGTAAAACGCGTTTTTAATGAACAAACTGGGGCCTTGTGCGTCTGGGGGATATGGCCATATTGTCTATCTGCTGTTCAGGCGACGTCGCGGCTGTCCCGCTGTCGGTCAAGCTGTGCTGGCGCTGCAGCACCAGGCTTATGCGCCGATTCTGCGGCGCCGCAGGGTTTTCGGGCACAAGCGGCTCGACATCGGCCTTGCCCACGACGCTTACTATGCGGTCCGCCTGTATGCCCGCGCGGATAAGCTCGCGCCGGCTGGCCAAAGCGCGGTCGGCCGACAGCTCCCAGTTCGAATAGCCGTCCCTTGCCCTGAACTGCACCGAGTCGGTGTGCCCGGTCACGGAAATCTTCTGCGGCATCGCGCCAAGGGTCCTGGCCAGCATGTCCAGCAGCGAGCGGGCGTGCGGCAGCATCGTGTGCGAACCTGATTCGAACATTGCCACGCCGTCCCTGTCTATAAGCTGTATGCGCATGCCTTCGGCCGTAAAGTCTATGATAAGGTTTTCGGCCAGCGACAGAAGCCCGTACCTTTCCATCTGTGTAAATATCTGTTGGCTGACTTCCTCGAATTCACGCTGCTCTAATTCCGCGGCGGCCCGGCGTATCTCTTCGTCAGTCGGCCTTCTGTAAAAGTTCTCTCCGCCTTCGCTTAAAGGAGCCGATGCCGGCGGTATCGACACAAGGACCGGCGGGGTTCCCGTACTTGCAGGCCGCGCGCCCCTGCCTATGACCATGCCGCCCATAATCCCGCCCGAGCCGCCGGTGCTTAGCGATGCCGAGGTCGGAGAGAAATACTCGGCCAGGCCGGCAAGCTGTTCGGGCTCGGCAGCCATAAGCAGCCACATCATAAGGAAGAAGGCCATCATCGCGGTCATGAAGTCGGCAAAAGCGATTTTCCACGCGCCGCCGTGGCGTCCGTGCCCTCCCTTTTTAACGCGCTTGATTATTATGGGGCGGCCGGCGGACGACGGCTGTTCGGCTGTTTCAATCTGCTGTTGTTCCGGCGGCGAAGCGGGCTTTTTCTTTGCCATGTCCTGTTACCCTTGCGGCATTGTCAGACTGCCCAACAGATTGTCCAGTTCTTCAAAAGAAATGAACGATTCGTGGGGCAGGTTTTTGCGGCCGAACTCGACGGCTATCTGCGGGGCGTATCCCTGCATATGACCCATCAGGCAGGCCTTTATGACGCGCAGATAGTCGACCTCGGACATCGAGGATGCGTTCAGGGCCTTGGCGGCCGGACCGACGAAGGCGTATGCGAGAAACACCCCGAGAAACGTGCCGACCAGCGCGCCGGCAACGGACTTGCCAAGGATTTCGGGCGGCTCGTTGATTATACCCATGGTTTTAATAATGCCAAGAACCGCTGCGACGATGCCTATCGCGGGAAGGCCGTCGGCCATTGTCTGGACCGAATCGGTATAGGCGCTTCTTTCGTGTATCGCTCCGTCGATTTCGGCGTCCATCACGGTTTCTATTTCATTGGCGTTCTTTAAGCCCAGCGTCATCATCCTTATATACGCGCATATGAAATCCATGGCCGCAGCATCGCGCAGGACGCTGGGATACTGCTGGAATATGGCGCTTTCCTTCGGGCGCTCGATATGGCTTTCAAGAGCCATGTCGCCTTTGGCCTTGGCAAGCCTGAACAACAGGTACAGCGCGCACAACAGGTCGGTGTACCGCTTTTTCGTATAGCGCGCGCCCCTGAAAATCAGCGGGAGCCTTTTCAAAGTACCCTTGGCCACATGGGACGGGCTGGCAACCAAGTACGCGCCGAAAGAGATGCCACAGATAAGATAGAATTCGCCCGGCTGCCACAATAAGGCAAAGTTTCCGCCGACCGTGTAATAGCCGAAGATAAAGCCCCACAAAACGACAATATAACCGACAATACTTAGCATTCGCGCACCTTATAAAATGGCTATTGATGCACAAGTATGAGCATACAAAAGTTAAAAATGCCTTATGAAGCTGTTAAAAAGCACTTGCTTTTCGTCTTTAAAGCGGTTATGCTGTGATATGTAAACGCCCGGATGGCGGAATTGGTAGACGCGCAGGTTTCAGGTACCTGTGTCGCAAGACGTGGAGGTTCAAGTCCTCTTCCGGGCACCAGAAGCGGGACTTGCTATGGCTGATATACATCTTTGCGACGACGACCTGCCGGACGATTTCAAGCCGAACAGCATCGTGGCCGTGGATACAGAGCTTACGGGGCTGGACGTGCGACGCGACAAGCTTTGCCTTGTCCAGATATCCAACGGAGACGGCAACGCCTGGCTGGTGAAGTTCCAGCCGAACAAGCAAATCAACGCCCCGAACCTTGCCGGGATAATGCAAAACAAAGACATCACCAAAATCCTGCACTTTGCGCGGCATGACATGGCAATGCTTACCCGCCACCTGAACGTAAGCTGCAACAACGTGTATTGCACGAAAATCGCGTCCAGGCTGGTTAGGACCTATACGGACAAGCACGGCCTGCGCGAATTGTGCCGCGAGTTCCTGGGCATAAACTATGACAGCACCAACCAGAACTCGGACTGGAACGTATCGCAGATAAGCCCCCAGCAGAAGGAATACGCCGCGTCCGACGTGCTGCACCTTCACGCGATAAAAGAACGGCTTGACCAGATGCTGCAGCGCGAGGGGCGCGCCGAACTGGCGCAAAAATGCTTCGACGCACTGCAGGCGCGCGTCATGCTGGACCTTGAAGGGTTCAGCGAGGATATATTCGCTTATTAAACAACAAAAACAAGGGGAAACCATGTCGGAAATCATCGCTACAGCAAAACGTGTCATAGCCGAAGAAATAGAAGGCCTTAAACAACTGTCAGCCATGCTTGACAAGAACTTTGAAACCATGGTCGACAAGCTTATCAACATTAAACCTACCGGACGGGTAATCATCACCGGAATGGGCAAGCCAGGCCATATCACGAAAAAAATCGAGGCGTCCCTGGCGTCGACCGGAACCCCGACTTTTTACGTCCATCCAGGCGAGGCCAGCCACGGCGACCTTGGCAAGCTGTGCAAAGACGATATCATAATAATGCTTTCCAACTCGGGCGAAAGCCAAGAGCTGGGCGCCATGATAAACTTTGCAAAACGCCATGGCATATTTTTAATCGGGTGGACCGCAAAGCCCAACAGCACATTGGGCGAAGCGTCCGACCTGCTGATAAAAATCCCCGACATACGCGAGGCATGCACGCTGGATATGGCTCCGACAGTAAGCACCACCATGTTCCTGGCGCTGGGGGATGCGCTGACAGTGGTATTGATGGACCAGCGCCGCTTCACCAAAGAGGATTTCCGGGCTTGCCACCCGGGCGGCAAGCTTGGCAAGATTATGAAAGTACAAGACCTTATGTGGAGCGGAGCCGAAGCGCTGGCGCTATGTCGCCCGGAAGACAAGATGTCCGAGGCGCTTCCAATCATGTCCAAGAAAAACGTCGGCTGCCTGATTGTCACTGACGAAAAAGGCAAGATTGCAGGCATAATCACTGACGGAGACCTGAAACGCCATATCAGCGACAAAATGATGTCGCTGCGCGCCAAGGAAATAATGACGAAGAACCCGGTGGTTGCCACTTCAGGCATGCTGGCGTCGGAAGCCCTGCTTACAATGGAAGAGAAAGACATCACCGTGCTGCCCGTGGTCAACGACATGAAACAAAAGAAGCCCATCGGGGTGCTGCACATCCGGTCAATACTTCAAAGCAGGCTCGTATGACGAAGCTGAAGAAATACTCGCTTACAGTACGACGTTTGAAAATAGCGCTGCCCACGCTGGCCGCTCTGCTGCTTGCCCTTATATTCGCCTGGCCCGAGTTCTTCACAAAAATCGAAGACCCCATACAGTTTATCGAAGACC
>WRDZ01000051.1 GCA_009779595.1 Alphaproteobacteria bacterium
GCTTCCCTGCCATAAAAGTCATCGGCGTTTATCACCGCGAACCGGGTGTCGATTTTATCCGCCGCGCAAAGCAGTGCGTGGACCGTTCCCCACGGCTTGACCCGGCCGTTTTGTTTGGCCTGAGCGAAAATATCCGTCGGGATAAGCTTGTCCAGTTCCTGAAACGCCAGTTCGTATTCTATTTTCCCTTCCATGCGCGACAGCACGGCCTTGCGGAAATCCTCTTCGATTTCATGGCGGATTATGAACACGGTTTTCCCAAAACCTGATTGCAGGGCGTCGAAAACCGAATAGTCCAGCAGCACTTCGCCGTGTCCGCCGAACGCTTCCATCTGTTTAAGCCCTCCATAACGGTTTCCTATGCCGGCGGCCAGAACGACCAAAACTGGCTTTTTCATGCCTGACCTCCACGCTTGAACCAGTGGTATATCGAATATGCCAGCCGCCGGGGAGAGTGGCGCACATGCCCCTCGCTGTTGAATTCTATCATCCGCCTTTTAATGACTTTAAGGCCCATCTGGCGGACACGGTCTTCATCGGTACGCACGGGGAACCTGCCCTCTTGGGCATATCCGGGAGGCAGCTTTTCCGGCAATCCACTGCTGACCATCACGGTATCGAACAAATTCTCCTGACCGGCGTGGTCCAGAATGGCCTTGACATGGTCGCCGACGCTGTATCCGTCGGTTTCCCCCGGTTGCGTCACGATGTTGCAGACGTATATCTTCCTGGCCTGGGACAAGGATATGGCGGCCGAGATGTCCTTGACAAGCAGGTTGGGGATTATGCTGGTGTACAAACTGCCCGGGCCGATGACTATAAGGTCGGCCTTGCTTATGGCGTCCAGCACCTCGGGCAAAGGATGGCATACCTTGGGGTTGGTCGAAAGCCGGGCGATTTTCCCGCCGTACTCGGTGATGTGGGATTCGCCTTCTATCACCGTTCCGTCGGACATTTGCGCGGTCAGCTTCATGTCGTCCAGTGTAGCCGGCAGCACCTGGCCGCGTATCTTAAGGATTTTCGAAGATTCCTGCACCGCATTGTAAATATTGCCGGTAATCCCGGTCAGCGCAGTGATGAACAGGTTGCCGAAACTGTGCCCGGACAGGCCTCCGTTGGCGAACCGGTACTGGAACAGCCTGGTTATCATGGCTTCGTCATCGGCCAAAGCGGTGATGCAGTTGCGCATGTCGCCGGGCGGCAATATGCCCATTTCCTCGCGGATTTTGCCCGAGCTGCCGCCATCGTCCCCGACCGTGACAACAGCGGTCAGGTTATAGGTTATTTCCTTCAGGCCTTTCAGCAGCGACGACAGGCCCGAGCCTCCGCCCACCACGACAATCTTGGGTCCGCGGTTAAGGCGGCTGCGCAAAGCGACCGCTTCGGGTATGGATATGGATTTGGCGGTGCGGCTGTCCTGCAGGTCGGACAGGGACGCGATTATGCGGCGGCAGCTGTATATGAAAACAGCGACACCAACCGCGACCATGGCGAACCCGATGATTTGCAGCCATATAGAGCCCTTGATTGCGCGCGCCAGACCTATCATCCAGTACATAGGCGCCATATGCAAAGCCAAACTTACGCCTATCGCGGTTACAACGGCGGCGGCTACGATTAAAAGGCTCCAGCGTTTGACCCCCACGCCTGGAATCAGCCATAAGACGTTGGTTTTGTTAAACAGCTTCATATGACCTTTCTATCAGTGTCCGGCGCGAAAAGCAAGACTTTTGCGGGTCACGAATTGTTACCGGATAAAACAATCCTTGTTAATTCACTGATTACCTTTAATTTCGCACAGCTTTTTCGTCTTCAGGTCGCAGGCGGCGCTCCAGCGTTTGAACTCGTCCATGTTTTCAATATAGCCCTTATTTAAATGGAATTCGGCAATCAGCCCGCTTTGCAGGCTGACAAAATAAAACCCGTCGCAATCCATGTACGGATAACAAAAGCCGTCCGCTCGGTACAACCGGCCGCATTGGTAAACCATAAGGTCGGTTTCGGGGTGAAAATTCTTGGCCCCCAAGCTGATTATTTCCCGAAGAGCCTTGCAAACGCCGGGTTCCTCGGGGGGCGGGACCCAAGTGTCCTGCGCCTGCGCTGTCACAGCGGCAAATGTTATTGGAACAGCCAACAGCAGGTATTTCATGTTATTCCAACAGTTCCGCCAGCATGGGCATATCGCTCACTTCATAGCGTTTTTTAAACCTGTCGATTTGTTCGGGTGAAAACCTGGCAGGGTCCAGTTCCATGGCTTCCGCGGGGAACGGGCGCTTGTTTTCGATTTTCACGTCGATGACCACAGGGCGGCTGGCGTCGCGCGCCTGGTCGAACGCCTGTTCCAGCTGGTCACGCCGCGTCACGGTCATGCCGATAGCCCCCATAGCGCGCGCGGCAGCAGCAAAATCTATGGACGTCAAATCCACGCCGAACTTGACGCGGTTGGTTTCTTCCTGTTCTGCCTCGATAAAACCAAGGGAATCATTGGAAAACACCACGTTTATTATGTTCAGACCATAGCGCACCTGGGTAACCACGTCATGCATGACCATGGCGAACGCTCCATCGCCGTTAAGCGTGAACACCTGCCGGTTTGGGAACGACAGCTTGGCCGCTATCCCGCCCGGCAAGCCGTATCCCATTGTGGCGAACAGCCCCGAAGTGGTGAACATCTGCTGCTTGCCGTTCATGTCCAGAAGGCGCGCCGCGTGCAGCGTAGTGTTCCCCACGTCAACCACGAACACGGCGTCGTCCCTTGCGATGCGGTTGAGTTCCTTGAACACGGGTTCGACGCGCAAAGGCTGGTCATCTCGGTTTTCAAAGTTTTTCAGCCAGTTGCGCCAATTATTGCGATTCTTTTGGTTGGCCTCAAGCCACGCGTCCGGCTTGCGCTTTTTGCCCGCTTTGACCATCATGGACATGGCTGTTCCCGCATCTGACAATATGGCTACGTCGGTTTTGTGCCGCTTGCCAAGCTTGGGCGGGTCGATGTCGACCTGGATGAACTTGGCTTCTTTGGGGAACATGAAGCGGGCGAACGGAAAGTCGCTGCCCACGAACACGATAAGGTCGGACATGGCCAAAGCCTCGTTAGCCGGCTTGGTCGCCAGGCGCGCCGCGGTCCCCATAAGGTTTTCGGTATTGTCCGCGATTATGCCCTTGGCCAGCACGGACAACACTATGGGCATGGCAAACCGCTGGGACATGGCGATTACCTGGTCGCCTGCCCCGCGCGCGCCTTGACCGGCATACAGCACCGGGCGCTTGCAGTTTTCAATCAGCTTAAGCGCGGCATCGATGTCGGCCTGGGCTGGAAGCGGAAGAAGCCCGCCGCGATGGTTCGAGGCGGCGGTCACCTGGTCCCATTCTATATCCGCGAACCCGAAGTTGACCGGCAGTGTGACCACGCTAACCCCTTTGGCTTCATACGCGCGGCGGATAGCCTCGTCGATAACATGCGGAACGCTTTCCGGAGTCATCACGGTGCGGTTATACACGGCCACGTCAACGAACATCGGGTTTTCATTCATTTCCTGGAACGAGTCATAGTTCATGTTCGTGCTGGCCACCTGCCCGATAATGGCCAGGACCGGCACGCGGTCAAGCTTGGCGTCGTACAGGCCGTTGAACAGGTGGGTGGCTCCGGGCCCGGCAGAGCCGAAACACACGCCGATTTTCCCGGTAAGCTTGGCGTCGGCGCAGGCGGCCAGCGCTCCGACTTCCTCGTGGCGCACCTGGATATAGCGCAGTGTTTTCCTGGCCTCGTACAGCGCGTCCATTGTCGAGTTAATCGACCCGCCCGGTATCCCGTATATATGGTCAACCCCCCATTGTTCCAACACGTGCAGCATGGCAAGCCCGGCTTTTATCATGGCAATTCTCCTCTTTTTCCAACCCTAGCGCCCGCCGCGGCCCGTATCAATAAACACTGTTGCCGTAATGGAAAGGATATAATTTTAAGCCGCTGAAACAACTTTGTGTTAACTTATTGGAGTTATGTTCGTATCAGGATTATTATAAGGAGAACGCCATGCCATTATATCACACCCTTGCAACAAAATTGCGCAAACTGTCGCTTGTCGAGTTCGCGTGCGTCAAAATCGTTTACATCATCTTCGCCATGCTTGTCGCCGGATTATTCCCGGATTTGCTGGATGTTTCCGGCTGGGCGTACCTGGTGCTGACGCTTGTGGCGGCCGCCCCGTTATGGGTGCATCTTGCCAGTTTCCAAGGCAATATCATATCCAAAGCGCGCCAGTACCTGAAACACAACGACCCGGCGCAC
This sequence comes from Alphaproteobacteria bacterium, assembly GCA_009779595.1. Taxonomy (GTDB): domain Bacteria; phylum Pseudomonadota; class Alphaproteobacteria; order WRDZ01; family WRDZ01; genus WRDZ01. Next base: position 4,286 of record WRDZ01000051.1, read on the forward strand.
CAGGCGTTGACGCTTATCAGCTGCTTTTCTTTCGGCCTGCTTTTGGCGGTGCTTTTCCCGCTCTTGGCCATGGGCGCGTGGTGGGTCTATATATTGCTTATGGTTGCTTTTGCCATAGCTCCCGCCTCTAAAGTCCTGTTCCGGTAACTTCCCTGATTGCAGCCAGAGCGCGGTCGAAGTCCGGAGTATGGGTTATGTCCTGCACGTATTGGGCATACCTTACGATTCCGTTGCCGTCCACCACGATGACCGCGCGCGACAGCAGCCGCATGTCCTTTATGACCAGGCCGTACTTTGTGCCGAAATCAAGTTCGCGGTGGTCAGATGTTGTCTTGACCGCGTTTATGCCTTCGGCCGCGCAATAACGGGCCAGCGCAAACGGCAGGTCCACGCTGATTGACATGATAGCCACGTCCTTCAAGCCCGCGGCCTCTTGATTGAACCGCTTGACCTGAATATCGCAGACCGAGGTGTCCACCGACGGAACCGAGTTTATCACCACGGTCCTGCCCTTGAAATCGGACAGCTTGACCGGGTGCAGCTCTTTGTCAAGCACCGTAAAGTCCGGGGCCTTGTCCCCGACCTTCACCTCGTCGCCCAAAACAGTTATTGTCTTGTGCCCCATTTTTATTTCGCGTTCGTTCATGGCAAGTTCTCCTTTTCAAGTTTTCAAGGAGATGCTAGCGCGTTTCACCGGGCACGATAATATAGACTTTATGTTTTTAATGTGTTACGGTTTCCTATAAAGGTTCATTCCAACAAGGACAACAACAAAGGCCGCCATGTTTTTTTACGCTGATTTGCACATACATTCGAAATATTCGCGCGCCACCAGCAGAAGCTGCAATCTGGAAGAGCTGGCGATGTGGGCGCGTAAAAAGGGCTTGACCGTCATATCCACCGGGGATTTCACGCACCCGGCCTGGTTCGAGGAAATAAAAGAAAAGCTTGTCCCGGCCGGGAACGGAAGCTTCAAGCTGAAAGACGGCAGCAGCCAGGTCAGGTTCATATTGTCGGTCGAAATCTCGACCATATATAAAAAAGGCGACAGGACAAGGAAAGTCCACCACCTGGTGTTCGCCCCAGACTTTGCGGCTGCGGAGAAACTCAGGAACAGGCTTGGCCGTATCGGGAACATATCTTCGGACGGGCGGCCGATACTTGGCCTTGATTCAAGGAACCTTCTGGAAATCGCGCTTGAGTCCGGCGACGGCTGCTATATAATCCCGGCGCACATATGGACTCCGTGGTTTTCCGTGCTGGGCTCGAAATCCGGGTTCGATTCCATACAGGA
>WRDZ01000052.1 GCA_009779595.1 Alphaproteobacteria bacterium
CGCGTCGCGTAGTAGACAGCCCTTTATCAGCAAGGAAATTTTTTTGTCGCTTAGTTGTTATAAATACGCTTAATCTATACGGCCTTGACTTTCCCCGACGGGTAAACGGCAGCGCACTTGTATTTGCACGTCCTTGCGACCTTCTTCATCCTTTTGTCGCGCGTCTTCGCCCAAAGCTGCGGCGGTTGCTCTTTACCGACCTTTTTTTGAAAAAATAGCATGCCTGTCTCCTTAAAATTATCTAAAGTTTAACCAACTCACTATTAAAATAAAGTAAACAATTTTATTTTTTACGAGGTTTGATAATGAGCGACTCTGCAGTTTCAAAGACAAAAGCGGCTGGGGATTTCGCCCGCCTGCGCAGCCATTTGCGGTCGAAGATTGTCGGGCAGGACGCGCTTATAGACAAATTGATTATCGCGATGCTGGCCGACGGCCACCTGCTGGTCGAGGGCGCGCCGGGCCTTGCCAAGACCAAGGCGATAAAGACGCTGGCCTCGTCCGTCGAGTGCGACGAGCACCGGATACAGTTCACGCCGGACCTTCTGCCCGCCGACATAACCGGCAGCGATATCTATAACTCCGAGCAGGGCAAGTTCATCTTCCAGAAGGGGCCGATATTCCACAACCTTATCCTGGCCGACGAAATCAACCGCGCTCCGGCCAAGGTGCAGTCCGCGCTGCTTGAAGCCATGGCCGAGCGCCAAATCACCGTGGGCGCGAAAACCTATAAGCTGCCCGACCTTTTCCTTGTGATGGCCACTCAGAACCCGATAGAGCAAGAGGGCACGTACAACCTGCCCGAGGCCCAGCTTGACCGTTTCCTGATGTACATCCGCATATCCCACCCGTCCATCGAGGCCGAGCGCCAGATACTTAACCTTGTCCGGAACGAGCAGCTGCGCGTTGAACCCGCTCCGTTCGAAAAGATTTCCCAGGAAACGGTTTTCCAGGCCCGCCAAGAGGTGCTGAACATGCACCTGTCGCCCGCCCTGCAGGAATATATCGTGCAGTTCATCATGGCCACGCGCAAGCCGCAGCTTTACGGCGACAAGCTGGCCAAGCTGATTTCGTTCGGGGCTTCTCCGCGCGGGACCATCGCGCTTGACCGCTGCGCCCGCGCCCGCGCATGGCTGATGGGCCGCGAGTTCGCCGGTCCCGAAGACGTGCACGAGGTCATACGCGACGTGCTGCGCCACCGCATCATACTTTCGTTCGAGGGCGAGGCCGAAGGCTATACGACCGATTCGTTCATAGAGTTGCTTTTGACCAAGGTGCCGCTGCCGTAACTTAAAGCCGTACAGGGGATTTTCAAAGTGACAGAGCAGGTTTTAAGCGATGGGATAAGGATGACGCTGCCGGACCTTCTGGCAATGCGGCAGTACTCAAGTTCCCTGTTCGGCAAGACCAGCCGCAAGGTGAAATGCATTGTCGCCGGCGGGTATAAATCCCCGTTCAAAGGCCGCGGCATGGAATTCGACCAGGTGCGCGCCTACCAGCACGGCGACGACACCCGCACCATAGACTGGCGCGTGACCGCCCGCCGCGGCGCGGGCTTGTACACCAAGATGTTCCAGGAAGAGCGCGAGCGCCCGATGTACATAATCACCGACCTTAGGCCGCGCATGCATTTTGGCACGCGGGTCGCCTATAAAAGCGTCATAGCGGCGCGGCTTGCGGCAGCCATTGCCTGGGCGGGTTTGGAGCAGGGCGACAAAATCGGCGGCGCGGTCATGTCCGCGTCCGGGTATTCCAAGATTCCGCCCGAACGCTCGCAGAAACAGGTGCTGCGGCTGCTGGGGCTTTTAAGGGACGGCTGCAACGAGGACGGCACAAGGAAGTCGGTCACGTTAAGCGAGGCCATGGCCGCCCTGCGCAAGTCGTCGCGCCACGGCGGCATAGTGTTCGTCATATCCGACTTCCACGACCTGGACGAAAAGGCGCGCCAGCATCTGGGCGTGGTCGCGGGCCAGCTGGACGTGTTCCTGATAAGCATACTGGACCCCTTGGAGGTCGAGCCTCCGCCCCCCGGGGTGTACCGCATATCCGACAGCGCCGGCCGGCATGAAATCGTGCTGCCCGCCGAAGACAAGCACTGGCGCAAGGCTTATACCGACATGTTCGCCCAAAAACGCCGCGAGTTCATCGAGTTCTGCCAAAGCCGGAAAATCACCCCCGCGTTTTTCAAGACCACCGACCGCATAGCCGACTTCAACCGCATACTGACCCAGCACCGGAAGGGCAAAAAATGAACGCTCTGCCCCAATTATCCCAAAAAACCGACCTGTCCGGCCTGCGCGGAATCCGCCTTGCGCAAAGCGGGGTTTCCGACTGGCTCCCGCCGAACCTTTACGTGTCGCTGCTGCTTGCCGCGCTTACAGTTGCCCTGTTCTATGGGGCGTACCTGTTCGCCAAGACCATACCCCGCCGCTGGGCCCTGATACAGGTGCGCCGTATCGCCGCAATCGACGACGGACACCGGCGCATGACGATGTGGGCGGATTTGTGCAAGCGGCTGGCCATATCCAGGGACGCGGGCATGGCCGCCTCGTACGGCAAGCCGTGGGCCCGGTACCTGCAAAAGCACGGCATATACGATGAGAAGTTCGCCGACAACATCGCCGCATCGCCGTACAGGCTTGTAATCGGGGACACTTGCCCCTCCAATGAAATGCGCCATATGAAGCGGTTCGTCAAAAGGGTCAGCCGATGATACAGTTCCTTTGGCCATGGCTGTTCCTGCTGCTGCCCCTGCCGCTTGTCTGGCGGTGGTTTTCCCGCGGCAGCGACGCGCAGAACATGTCCGCGGCCATAAAGATACCGTTTTACGAACAGATACGCGATGTCGAGGATATAGTCGGCCCTGCCGCGTCCATACCCATGCGCAACCGCTGGCTTGTGATGTGGGCCGTGTGGATTTTGCTGGTCACGGCCATGGCCCGCCCCATGTGGCTGTCGTCGCCTTTGCCCGTAGCGGCCGCGGCGCGCGACCTGATGCTGGCAATAGACCTATCCGGTTCGATGGACCGCAAGGATTACAGCAAGGACAAGGACCGGCTGACCATAATGAAAGAGGTCGTGACCAGGTTCATACAGCGGCGCAAGGGCGATAAGGTCGGGCTGATAGTGTTCGCGTCCAGGGCCATGGTGTTGTCGCCGCTTACTTTCGACCGCGAGGCCGTGATTAATATGGTGAACGAGGCTGAAATCGGCCTGGCCGGGTATGAAACGGCAATCGGCGACGCAATCGGCCTGGCGGTCAAGTATATGCAGAACCGCGACACCAGGCACAAAGTCCTGGTGCTGCTGACCGATGGGGCGAACAACGCCGGTTCCATGACGCCCGAGCACGCGACCATGCTGGCGCAGCAGGCTGGCATAAAAATCTACACCATAGGGATAGGCGCTCCCCCGCACAGGGCGAATCTGGTGGCTTCGCTGGACGACGATATCGACGAGGTAAGCTTGAACAATATCGCCGAGCAGACCGGCGGACTGTTCTTCCGCGCTTCGTCCACGACCGAGCTTAAAAAGATATACAACGAGATAGACGCCCTGGAACCGATACCGGCTCCGGTGTTCCTAAGCATGGCCGAAGACCGCTTTTACGTGCCGCTGGTGTTCGCGCTTATGCTGGTTTTGCTGGTGTTCGTGCGGCAGGTCGGCGGGCTTGCGGCTATAAAAGAGGCTAAAATGGCGAAGATATCCCGGTTCGCCATGCTTAGGAAGAAAAGCAAGCGGCAAAAAAGGGCGGCGCAAAAATGATAGACAAAAGCGACCTGCAGTTCGGATTTACATTCATACGCCCGATGTTCCTTCTGGGGCTTGTCCCGCTGATAGTCTTCCTTCCGCGGCTGAAACGCCTGTTCGTCAACAACCTTTCCAACTGGAAAAAAGCCGTTGACTCGCACCTGCTGCCGTCGTTGCCCGTGATGTTCCAAAAGATATCCCGCAACCGGATTTTCATGACCTTCATCATGATATGGCTGCTTGGCTGGATTGCCGCCGCGGGCCCGGCGTTCTTCAAGACCGACCGGAACCTGTACCGGCGCCAGGTGCCCACCATAATCGCGCTGGACTTGTCGCAGTCCATGATTACGGCCGACGTGGGGGCGAACCGCTGGCTGATGGGCAAGCTTAAAGGGCTGGACATACTGGACCAGATACGCCAGCGCGGCGGGTTCGTGGCTCTGATGGTGTTCAGCGGGGAAAGCTATGTGGTGACGCCGTTTTCCGATGATATGGAGGTGCTGGAACACTTCCTGGTGGTGCTGTCGCCCAATATGATGTTTACGCCGGAATCAAGGCCTGACATCGCTATTGCCGAAGCGGCGCAGCAGCTTAAGCACGCAAGGCTGACCGCGGGCAACCTGATTCTGCTGACCGACGGGAACTTCCCCGACGATGTGGTCCAGGCGTCCATAGCCCAGGCCCGGAAGGCCGCGCGCGGCGGGCTGCGCGTGTCGGCCATAGCCATACACGGGAACGCCGGCTCGGCCAAAGAGGACGCTGCGCTGCGCAAGATTACAAGCGCCGGGTTCGGCAGGTTCGCCAAGCTGACGCCGGGCACCAGGGACGCGGCATACGTGACCGAGCAAAGGTTCTATGACGCAATCTGGCAGAAAAGCGAATCAGCCGGCCTGAAATCCGAAGCGTGGATGGACTCGGGCATCTATATCATGCCGCTGGTGCTTGTGCTTGCTTTGATGCTGTTCAACCGCGGGTGGCTGTCGGTCATTGTTATCGCGGCAGTCCTGACGGGCGGCGGCAGGCAGGCCCACGCCGGGATAATCTCGGGTTTCTTCCTTAACAGTAACCAGCAGGGGTTAAGGCTGTATAATAGGAATGAATATGAAAAAGCCGCGGCGAAATTCACGAACCAGCACATGAGGGCCATGTCGCTGGTCGTTGCGGGCAATCATGCCCAGGCCATGGAAATCGCCGACAGGCTAAACAGGCCCGCGGTCTTTTACAATGTCGGGACAGTGCTGCTGAAGAAGGGCGAGTATTCCAAAGCCGTAGACATGCTGGAACAGGCGGTCAACCTTGCGCCAGGTAGGGAAGCTTATGTGGTGAACCTGGAAATCGCGCGCCGGCTGCTGGAGCCCCCACCTCCGCCGGAAGAACCTCCCCCGCCCGATGATGAAGACGACGATGAAGATAACCCGGACGACGGGGAAGGTAAAGGCGGCGGTGGTGGCGGCAATGGCGATGGTGGCGATGGGGGGGGCGGCGGAGGTGACGGCGGCGGCCAGGGCGATGGCGGCAATGGGGGCGGCGGTGGTAACGGCGGCGGCAATGGTGGAGGAGAAGGCGGTGACGGTGGCGGCCAGGGCGGCGGAGGTCAAGGAGGTGGCCAAGGCGACCAGGGCGGCGGCGGTCAGGACGGTGGTCAGGGCAATCAAGGCGGCGGCGGTGGAGGTGGCGGAGGCC
>WRDZ01000053.1 GCA_009779595.1 Alphaproteobacteria bacterium
AGGGAAACTCCGACAATTATTTTAAACTGCTTATTAATACCTTTGTTCCGCGACAATACTATGTATATCGCGAATCCGGTCATCAAAAATAAATAGCCCACAGTAAACAAAGGATGTGGATTTTGAAGAATATATGTCAGCGCAAGGCCCGCGAGTGTCAACTGCACCGTCATACGGAGGCTGGCAACGATAAGCAACTTGGTTTGGTCGACTTTGCACTTCTTCATTATGATGAGCACTACAATCAACAACAGGTAGATCAACGCGAACTGCCATATATTCAATGAGATGATCTCATTCACCCCGACTACCTCCCGAAAGCAATATGGTGTGATCGGCGTACGCTTCCGCATACGTTTTATTATGCGATACCACAATTAACGTGATACCTTTATCTTTGCAGAAAGCCTTTACGTTGATCATCAATGCTTTTCCGGTCATTTCGTCCAGCGCGCTTGTTGGCTCGTCCAGCACTATAAGCTTGGGGCGCAGCACCAGGGCGCGGGCGATTGCTATGCGCTGGCGCTGCCCGCCCGAGAACTCGTGCGGATAACGGTCCAGTATCTTCGAATTCAGCCCAACCTGCTCCAACGCCTCTTCGATGACCCGCTGCTTCTGCTGCATGGGCATTTTCGGATAGTGCACGTTCAGGCCCTCGCCGATGATGCGGCGCACCCTGAACCGCGGGTTTAAACTGCCGAACGGGTCCTGGAACACTATCTGCATTTTCTTGCGCACGCTTTTTGGGAACCCGTTGCCCGGCATTTTGTTGCCGTCGAACACCACTTTGCCCTGCGAGGGTATCAGCCCGATAAGCCCCAGGCCAAGCGTGGTCTTGCCGCACCCGCTTTCCCCGATGATGCCAACGGTTTCGCCGGCGCGTATGGTAAGGTCTATGTCGTTGATTATCAGGGTCTTGCCGTACCTAAGCGAAAACCCCGTGGCTTCAAGCAGCGGAATGGCGTTGGGGTCCACCGGCCTTATTATCACGCTGGGGGCGATGTTCAAAAGCTGCCTGCCGTAGCTTGTGCGCGGGCGGGTCATGATGGTATTGGCGGGCCCGTGCTCGATGATATGGCCGCTGCGCATGACAAGTATCCGGTCCGAGATTTTCCCCACGGCCTGCAAATCGTGCGAAATGAAGATGATGGCCAGCCCCAGGTCCTTGCGCAGCTGCAGGAACAGGTCCATTATCTGCCCGTGCAAAGCGCGGTCAAGAGCGGTCGTGGGCTCGTCTGCGATAAGTATGTCGGGGTTGCCGGCCAAAGCCATGGCTATCATCACGCGCTGGCGCTGGCCCCCCGACAGCTGGAACGGGTACGCGCCGGGGCGGTACTCAAGCTTGACCAGGTCGAACAGCTCGCGCAGCCGGGCCTTGGCAGCCTTGCCGCGCAGGCTGGTATTCAAGCTTATGCTTTCGCCTATCTGGCGCCCCACGGTGTGAAGCGGGTTCAGCGCGGACAAGGGCTCTTGGAACACGAAGCCTATCTTGCGCCCGCGGGCTTTGCGCAGGGCGTCCTTGTCTGTCAGAAGGTCGCGGCCGTAAAGCTTTATCTGGCCGCTTACGTCCGCGTACTGCAGAAGCTTCAGCATGGACATGGCGGTCACCGACTTGCCCGAACCGCTTTCGCCCACGATGCCCAAAGTTTCTTTCTGGTTCAGGTCGAAGCTTATGCCGCGCACAACCTTGCGGCCCCTGAACGAAATCACCAGGTCCTTGACCGACAGTATGGGCCCTGTCATCTGTGCTGTCATTGGCGCCTCCTTGGGTCAAGGCGTGTGCGCAGCCCGTCGCCTATGAACACCAGGCTGGACAGCAGAAGGCTAAGCACCCCGAAGACCGACAGCCCTATCCACGGAGCGTGCAGGTTGTCCTTGCCCTGCTTTATCATGTCGCCCAGCGACGGCTGGCCCGGCGGCAAACCGAAGCCCAGGAAGTCCAGCGCCGCCAAAGCCGTTATCCCGCCGCACAGAATGAACGGCATGTACGCCATGGCAGCCACGCACGCGTTGGGCAGTATGTGGCGGGTCATTATGGAAAAGTCCGACACCCCCATTGCGCGGGCCGCGGTTATGTACTCCATCTTGCGCACCTTAAGGAATTCGGCGCGCACAACCGGGACCAGCGACGTCCACGAGAACAGCAGCATCACGGCCAGCAGGGTGCCGAACGACGGCCTTATCATCGAGTACACTATTATCAGCACGAACAGCTGCGGCATGCCGGTATAGACCTCGATGAACCGCTGGGTCAGAAGGTCGACCTTGCCGCCGAAATAGCCCTGGGCCGCGCCCGCGAATATCCCGATGGCCGAAGACAGCGCGGTAAGTATCACCCCGAACAGCAGCGACACGCGCAGCCCGTACAGCAATCTGGCCAGCACGTCGCGCCCCATGTCGTCCGTGCCCAGCCAGTTTGTAAGGCTTGGCCGCGACGGGTTGGCCGTGGCATAGTTTATCGTGGAATACCCGAACCTTATCGGAGCGTCGATTATGAACCCGTCCTGCTTTATGGACTGCCGCACGAACGGGTCCGTGAAATCTGCCGTGGTCGGCAGCTGCCCGGTGAAGATGTTCTCGGCATGGTCGCGCAGCATGGGGAAGTACGCCCGGCCGTTAAAATACACCAGCAGCGGCCGCTCGTTTGCCAGCACCGGAGCCATGAACGCAAGCCCCGCAAGGCACAGTAAAATCCAGACCGAAACCGCGAACCTTTTCTTCTTCATGGCTTTGTCCCATAAAAGCGTGTTTTCATCTGTCCGCCCCAAAAACTATATTGCAACAGCCTGCCGCGAAGCGGCTCCGCCAGGCGGTCCGCAGGACACGCGCGTCCGCCCGCCCATAGGCGGCGCGCGCCGCTCGCTTTTCGGCTCGCTTTGGCGCTTGCCGGGCGGACTGCGCTTGCCCGTAACATTGGATAAACCTCTCTTTTATGGAACAAAGCACCCTTCATCATCGCCGCGCCTCCGAAAAATCTATGCGCGGGTCGACCAGGTGGTAAATGATGTCGCTTACCAGGTTCAGCACCAGCCCTATCAGCGTGAATATGTACAGCGTGCCGAACATCACCGGATAATCGCGCGTGGTGACCGCGGTAAAGCCCAGCAGCCCTATGCCGTCCAGCGAGAACATGACTTCGATAAGCACCGAACCCGTGAACAGCATGCCCACCAATACCGCCGGGAATCCGGCGATGACTATCAGCATGGCGTTGCGGAATATGTGGCCCAGCAGGATGCGCGGCTGTGACGCCCCTTTGGCCCGCGCGGTCAGCACATATGCCTTGTTCATCTCTTCCAAAAACGAGTTCTTGGTCAGCATTGTAAGGCTTGCAAGGCCCCCCATGGTCAGCGAAATCACGGGCAGCGCCATGTGCCACAGCACGTCTTTTACCTTGCCCCACAGCGGCATCTCGTCGAATCCATAGCTTGTAAGGCCGCGCAGCGGGAACCACGACAGATAGGACCCTCCCGCGAATATCGTGATAAGGAATATGGCCACCAGGAACGACGGCACCGCGTACGCGGTCACCACCGCCAGGCTGCTGTACCTGTCGAATCTTGACCCGTTCTTCACGGCCTTGGCAATGCCAAGCGGTATGGCGATAAGGTATATCAGTAAAGTGCTGCCCGCGCCCAGGGCTATGGACACCGGCAGTTTCGAGATTATCAGCCCTGTGACCGGCTCGTTGGTGTAGAAGCTTTGCCCGAAATCGAACACGGCGTAGTTCCTTACCATCAGGGCGAACCGTTGCAGCGGCGGCTTGTCGAACCCGAACTGCTTCTTAAGCTCTTGTATGAACTGTTCGTCCAGGCCCTGCGCCCCCTGATAGTCGGACTGCAGGGTTTCGCCCGTGGTGCCCGATATGCGGTTGGCCATGGCCGACTCGGTGTTCGCGGCGCGCAGCATCATGCGCTCGACCGGGCCGCCTGGAGCCATCTGCACCAGCGCGAAGTTCAGCGCCATTATCAGCAGCAGGGTCAGCGGTATCAGCAGCAGCCTTTTCAATACGTACAGTTTCATCTGGCCCACCATATGTTCAAGTCCGTGCCCTGCAGCGGAGTCCTGTCCGGCCACGCAAGCTTCTGCGTATCCACGACCATGCGCGTAAGCGGCAGGTACCAGTGCGGGATTACATAGTGCCCGAACGTCAGCGCCCTGTCCAGCGCCCGCGTGGCCGCGACAAGGTCATCAAAGGTTTCCGCGCTTATCACGTGCCTGATAAGGTCGTCGACCGCAGCCGACCTTATGCCCGCCACATTGAAGGTGTTGGGGATATCCGCCGCGGCCGACCCGAAGAACACGTTAAGCTCGGGCCCCGGGGCAAGCGACATCGGCCAGAGGAAAGCGGTCATCGCAAAGTTATGGTTGTCTATCCGCTGCCTGTAGATTATCGGGTCAAGCGTGCGCACCCTTGCATTGACCCCCAGCTTCCTCAGGTTCCGGATGAACGGCAGGGTTATGCGCTCCCACGCGGCGCCCATGCCCATGTCCAGCAGGATTTCGAACTCCATGGCCTGTCCGTTCTGGTCGCGCAGAACCCTGTCCGCGCCAACCGTCCACCCGGCTTCTTCAAGCAAGGCCAGGGCTTTGATAAGGTTTTCGCGCGGATAGCCGCTGCCGTCCGTCACAGGAGCCACATACGCCGGGCCGAAGGCTTCCGGCGGCAGCGCGGCGCGGTGGCGTTCCAGAAGCCTCAGCTCTTTGCCGGCCGGCTTGCCCGTGGCCGCCATGTACGAGTTCGAGAAATAGCTGTTGGCCCGTATGTACGAATCGCTGAACAGCGTCCTGTTCGTCCATTCGAAATCCAGCGCATAGCCCAGCGCGCGCCGCACCCTCGGGTCGCTGAAAATCGGCAGGCGGGTGTTGAACACGAACCCCTGCATGCCGCTTGGCCGTCCGTGGGGGAACTCGACCTTCTCAAGCGGGCTGATGTCGCCGCCGTACGAATGGGCCCATTTCTTCGCCTCGTTCTCCACGCGCAAATCGAACGCCCCGGCGCGCAAGGCCTGCACCGCCACGGTCGAGTCGCGGTAATAATCGTACCTTATGCTGTCGAAATTGTTGTGCCCGCGGTTCACCATAAGGTCCCTGCCCCAGTAATCCGGGTCCCTGGCATAGGTTATGGATTTGCCCGCATTGACCGACCGTATTATATACGGCCCGCTTGACACGGGGGTTTCCAGCGTGGTG
>WRDZ01000054.1 GCA_009779595.1 Alphaproteobacteria bacterium
CAGGAAAATCGTGAAAAGCCCCAGCATCATCATAAGGTTCAGTATTATGGGCATGGCGGCCCCGGCCGCGAACTTGCCCTTTGCGTTCATCATGCCGGCCAGTATGGCCTCGACCGAGGCGAATATCAGGAACGGCATGATTATCCTTGTCAGCAGCACGGTAAGGTCGAATTTTTCCGCATTGCCTATGAAGCCCGGAGCGAACGCCATGGCGACCCACGGCATGAAGATTACTAAAACCGCCGTTGCCAGAAACGTCACGTACAGCAAAGAGCTGACCGCCTCGGACGCGAAATGGTTGGCCTGCCGGGTTTCGCCCTTCTCAAGCCTTGCCGCGAATATCGGCACGAACGCGGCTGTGGCGCCTCCTTCGGCGAACAGCACGCGGAAAAGGTTGGGGAACCTGAACGCCATGAAAAACGCGTCCGTCACCATGCCCGCGCCAAGGAACGAGGCGATAAGCATATCACGCACAAATCCAAGTATGCGGCTTATCATGGTGATGCTGCCGAACGTAAAAGCTGATTTCATTATGTTCATGGGTAAAGACTATAACATAACATAATTGTTGTACACAAGAATTTCTGTAATTATCGCTTTAAAACGATAAGCCGGCGCGTCACGCCCATCCGGCGGCTTTCAGCACTTCCAGGGATATGCTTGTGATATGGCCGGACGCGATGCAACCGGCGATTTCTTCCCGGGTATAGAACTTGGCCGAAAGCAGGTCGTCCGACGGAGCAAGTTCGCCGCTTGCATAGTCCGCCTGCCAATAGATTATCACCCGGTGCTGTATGTCCGGGTCGATAAGCTGGAAAGTCCTGAACTGGCGCAGATTCTTGATTTCTATCCCGGTCTCCTCGCGTATTTCGCGGCGCGCGGTTTGGGCGAAGTCCTCGTAAAGGTCCACTTTGCCGCCCGGGATTATAAGAGTGCCATACCCCGGCTCTTTGCCGCGCTTGCCCATAAGGAGCTTGCCGTCCATTTCGACCATCACGGCGCACCCTACACGTATTTTAGCCATTTTCGCCCTCCTGCTCCGTCAAAAGACGGCTTGCATAATTCCTTACGAGCAGCCGTTCGTAGCGCCGCAGGTATCGCACTTATGGCACGCTCCGTTCACGACCAAGGTAAAGTTGCCGCATTCCGAGCACGGGTCGCCGCTGTATCCCTTCATTTTGGCCTCTTGGATTTTGGCGACCGCGGTCGAGGCCGCGCTTTTCACCCGGCCCCTGGGTTCATGCGCATCGCTTTTTTCCATGCTGTCCACCGGTTCCGACATCGGGTCGCCATACGCTTCGGGCGAGAAGCTTGGCTGTATCTGCCCAAGCTCGTACCGGCCAAGGTACGTGATTGCCAAATCGCGGAAAATATAGTCTATAAGCGACGTGGCCATCTTTATCGAATCGTGCCCCTGGACCGCGCCGGCCGGGTTGAACCTGGTGAACGTGAACGCGTCCACGTACTTTTCCAGCGGGACGCCGTATTGCAGCCCGATGGATACGGCTATGGCGAAGTTGTTCATCAGGCTGCGGAAAGCAGTGCCTTCCTTGTGCATGTTGATGAATATCTCGCCAAGCGTGCCGTCGCTGTACTCGCCGGTGCTAAGGAATATCTTGTGCCCGCCGATAATGGCTTTCTGCGTATAGCCGGACCGCCTGGTGGGCATCGACTTGCGCGCTGTTTTCGCGCTTTTCTGCTCGGCCGCGGTTATTGTGGCTGCCACGCGCTTTGTCAGCTCGACCGTGCGCGCCGCCATGGGAGCGGTGGACAGCATGTTTATTATGTCGTCAGAGTCTTCGTCGTCATCGTCATCATCTTCGGACTCGGTCAGCCACGACGACACCAGCGGCTGGCTGAGCTTGGAGCCGTCGCGGTACAGCGCGACCGATTTCAGCCCTTCTTTCCAGGCCAGCATATACGCGTTCTGGCAGTCCTCGACAGTGGACTTGCCGGGCATGTTGATGGTCTTTGAAATGGCGCCCGTCAAGAACGGCTGCACCGCCGCCATCATCAGGATATGCGCTTCCATGGAAAGGCTTCTTATCCCTATCTTGCCGCACGTGTTGGCGCAGTCGAACACAGGCAGGTGCTGCGGCTTTATGTGCGGGGCGCCCTCAAGCGTCATGGTGCCGGCGCAGTACAGGTTGGCCAGCTCGATATGCTCGGCCGGGAAGCCCAGGAACTTAAGCAGGTCGAACGATTCTTCGTCCAGCTTTTCCGCAGGGACATTCAGGCGTTTTATGCAGAAGTCCTCGCCCAAAGTCCATTTGGTGAAGACGAACCGCAGGTCGAACGCATCGGCCAGCGAGCTTTCGATTTTCGCCAGCGCCACTTCGTCGAACCCCTTTGCCATAAGCGTTTCGTGGTTGATGAACGGCGCGCCCTTAAGCGAGCCGCGTCCGATGGCATAGGCGATTATCTCTTCCGTCTGCTTGGCCGTATATCCCAGCTTTTTCAGGGCGCGCGGCACAAGGCGGTTTATAAGCTTGAAATACCCGCCGCCGGAAAGGTGCTTGAACTTGACCAGGGCGAAGTCGGGCTCAAGCCCGGTGGTGTCGCAGTCCATCAGCAGCCCGATTGTCCCGGTCGGGGCCAGCAGCGTGACCTGCGCGTTCTTGAACCCGTATTCCTCGCCGTCCTCCAAAGCCTTCTGCCACCAGTTGTTCGCATGCTCGACAATGGCCGGGTTCGGGCATTTTTCTATATTGAAGCGCCGCGGGGCCTTGTGCAGCTTCTCAAACCCGGTCGTGTGGCCCTGCGACGCGGCATAATGGTTGCGCAACACCCGCAGCATGTCCTTTTCATTGGCCGCATATTCGGGGAACGCGCCTGTTTCCCCAGCCATCTCGGCCGACGTGGCGTACGCGACCGCCGACATAAGCGACGTTATTGCAGCCGCATACGAACGGCCTTCCTCGCTGTCGTAGGGGATTCCGCTGGCCATCAGAAGGCCGCCGATGTTGGCATACCCCAGCCCAAGCGGGCGGAAGTTGTACGAGTTCACCGCTATCTCTTTGGACGGGAACTGGGCCATCAGCACGGAGATTTCCAGCGTCAGCGTCCACAGGCGGACAACGTGCTCGAACGATTCTATGTCGAACGAGCCGTCCTTGCCCAAAAATTCTATCAGGTTGACGGAAGCGAGGTTGCACGACGAGTCGTCGATGAACATGAATTCCGAGCACGGGTTCGAGCCCCTTATGCTGCCCGACGCCGGGCAGGTGTGCCAGTCGTTGATGGTCGTGTCGTACTGCACTCCGGGGTCTGCGCAGGCCCAGGCGGCGCGCGCTATCCTCTGCCATATGTCGTCGGCCTTGACAGTGGCGGCGATTGTTTTGCTGACGCGGCGGACCAAATCCCAGTCGCCGCCGCTAAGCACCGCGCTCATGAAACTGTCAGTCAAGCGCACCGAGTTGTTCGAGTTCTGACCGCTGACCGTAGAATAAGCTTCCGAGTCCCAGTCCGTGGTCAATATGTTGAACTTTTCATTTGGCTCGCCCAGCTTTGCAAGCTCTATCACCCGGGATATGTACGATGGCGGCACGCCGTCGCGCGTGGCTTCCTTGACCGCCTTTTTCAGCTTCAGGTTGGACTTTGGGTCGAACTGGAACAAGTCCGCCCCTTCCCCCTCGCTGATTGTGCAGGCGTCGTACACCCTGCCCAGGTGTTTGGACACAAGCCTCGAACCGGCGGCAAGATAAGCAATCTTATGCTCTTCCCTGGCTTTCCATTCTATGAATTCCACTATATCCGGGTGGTCGGCGTCAAGGATGACCATCTTGGCAGCGCGCCTTGTCTTGCCGCCGGATTTTATGCTGCCGGCCGCGGTGTCGCCTATGCAAAGGAAGCTTATGACGCCCGACGAAGTGCCGCCGCTGGACAAAGGCTCGCCCTTGCCGCGCAATGCCGAAAAGTTCGTGCCCGAACCCGAGCCGTACTTGAACAGCCTTGCCTCGCGCAGGTACAGGTCCATGATGCCGCCGTCCTTGACCAGGTCGTCCTTTATCGACTGTATGAAGCACGCGTGCGGCTGCGGATGCTCGTACTCGCTGGTGGCCGTGGTCAGCACGCCGGTCTTATAGTCGACATAGTAATGCCCGTGCGGCTCTCCGGCCAGGCCATACGCCCAGTACGGGCCGGTGTTGAACCATTGCGGCGAGTTCGGCGCCCCAATCTGGTCGACCAGTATATAGCGCATTTCATCATGGTAAGCCTTGGCGTCCGCTTCCGAATCAAAATACCCGGCCTTGAACCCCCAATACGTCCATGTGCCGACCATGCGGTCTATGGTCTGCTTGGCGCTGGTTTCCTGCCCGAAACGCTGGTTTTCCGGCAGGTTCTTAAGTTCGGCGACATGGGCTTCGCGCGGGGAAAGCCAGTCGGGGATGCCTTCTTCCTTCCTGCGGCGCACGACCGCCGGAACGCCGGCAAGGCGGAAGTACCGCTGCGCCAGGATATCGCGGGCGACCTGCGACCATTTTGCCGGGACCTCTATGTCCGAGGTCTTGACAAGGGTTTCGCCGCCGACATGCTTTATGGCGCTTTGCCCGGTGGTCCATTCAACCATAGAATAAGGCGACACACCCTCTTTTACATAATGCCTTTTTATGCGCATGATTAAACCTTTTTTCCGTTCAAAGTTGATGTTTTCGACAAAGCTAAAACGCTCCCTGCCCTTGTCAAGGCTACTTTAGACCGGCGAATCGAAGAAGTCAACCAAGATTCCCCCATAAAAATAAATCTATCCACAAGTTCTTTTTGCGGAAAAAATAGCGGAAAAAACGGCCGTTGATAATAAAGGCGAATCGTTGTGTCATATACGGCGACTCCTGCATATTCAAGGACGCAAAGCAGGGCGTCAACTTAACACTTGATTTTTGGTGTTTTTTATAGTATAAATTAGAAACATTGGCGAAATAAAGTTAAGAAATGGTTAATTTTGTTTCTTCGATATTTTTTATAGGGGAAAAAATATGACTTTGAAAACTGTAAAAATCACAAATACCAACGACAAAACCAAAACGGCTTTGAAACAGAAAACCGTTGCTAAAGTGAAATCCGACATCCGTCCGGCAAAGGCGGCGTTCGCTCCTGGCGAAAAGGTGGTGTATCCCTGCCATGGCGTGGGCCAGATAATGACTATAAGCAAGGATGAGTTCG
>WRDZ01000055.1 GCA_009779595.1 Alphaproteobacteria bacterium
AATCGCTGCTTGGCCGCCATGTGGACGACACGGTCGAGGTGAACACCCCCAGCGGCAGCAAGGCGTTCTTGATAGTCAACATAGGCTGACGGCCTGACGCTTCCCTGACGCCGCGATATTATTTTCACCGCGCGCTTGACGATGGCGTCAGGCGGGTGTACTATAAATAAATCCGCGTATGTTTGGAGATGACATGGAACACTATGACTTGCTTATCATCGGGTCCGGGCCGGCAGGGCTGACGGCGGGAATCTATGGGGCGCGCTCGGGCTTGAAGACCGCGGTGGCCGCGGGAATGCAGCGCGGCGGGCAGCTGACGATAACTCCGCACGTCGAGAATTTCCCCGGCTTTCCCGAAAAGGTCAACGGCGCCGAGCTGATGGAGCTTATGGAAAAGCAGGCTGCGAACATGGGCGCGAAGATAATATCCGACACCATCACCAAGGTCGATTTCAAAGTGCGGCCGTTCAAGCTGCTTGGCGACGACGGGGCGGAATATACGGCCACAACCGTGGTCATTGCCACGGGCGCAAAGCCCAGATGGCTTGGGCTGGAATCGGAACAGAAATTCATGGGGACCGGCGTTTCGGCGTGCGCCACCTGCGACGGCTTCTTCTTCAAGAACAAGCGCGTGTGCGTGGTCGGCGGCGGCAGCGCGGCCGTGGAAGAGGCCCTGTACCTTGCCGGCCTTGCCTCGCACGTCACGCTGATTCACCGCCGCGACGCCCTGCGCGCGGAAAAGGTCCTGCAGGAACGGCTGAAGTCCAATGAAAAGATATCGGTCGAGTGGGACAGCCAGGTTGTGGAAATCCTTGGCACCGATACTCCGCGCAAAGTCACGGGCGTGCAGCTGAAGAACACGAAGACCGGCGCGGGGAAAATCCTGCCGCTTGACGGGGTTTTCGTGGCCATCGGGCACCAGCCGAACTCGCAGGTCTTCAAGGGGGCGGTGGACATGGACGACGAAGGCTATATAATAACCGCCGCGGATTCGACGAAAACCAACATAGAGGGGGTTTTCGCGGCCGGCGACGTGCAGGACAGGGTGTTCCGCCAGGCCGTCACGTCCGCGGGCACGGGCTGCAAGGCTGCAATCGAAGCGCAGGCCATGTTCGACAAATGTTTCCAATCCAAGGACGCGTGCTGATGAAACTGATTAAGAAATCCGCCATTTTTTGCATGCTGCCGCTTGTCCTTTTCGGGTGCGCGCGGACCGATTACCGCGTCAGGACGCACCAGCGCCAGCCTGTGCCCAACGTCTTTTTCGTGGACTGGTCGTTCGACTATCCTGTGGCTGCGGAAAGGGTGGAAAGGCCCAGGGAAATGCACGTGGCCATGCTTTTGCCGCTTTCGGGCAGGCACGAGAACATCGGGCTTGCGTTCCGCAACACGGCTTTGCTTGCCGCTCAGGAATTGAACGCCAACGACATCATCATACAGTTTTACGACACCGGCGGCGATCCGGCGGTCGCGGCCAGGATGGCCAGGTACGCCGTGTCCAATGGCAGCGATTTGATATTGGGGCCCCTGCTGGCCAGCGAAACCAAGGCTGTGGCCCGCGTGGTCGGCGGCGCGGTGCCCATTGTGGCGTTCACATCGGACCCGACGGCCGTGGGGCGCAATGTGTATTCTCTGGCGAACATGGTGACCGGGCAGGTTGCCGAGGTGGTGCGCCACGCGTGCGAGGACAACCGTTTCAGGCTGGCGGTCATCGGCCGGGACAGCGACCTTGGGCGGCTTATGCTGAAGGCCGCGGCGTTCCACATTGAAGAGTGCGGCGGCACGGTTGTGAACGCCCGGCTGTACAGGAATTCGGGGCAGGACCTGATGCCCGCGGTCAGGGCCGTTGTCGGGGCGCGCGCCGTGCTGATGGACAAGCTTAGGGTCAGGTCCAGGAACCCCGAGGCGTTCGAAGACGAAGAGCTGCCCGAGGACCCGACCGAAATACCATTGGAATTCGACGTGCTGCTGCTGGCGGACGAGGGCAGCAGCCTGCGCGCTTTGGCGTCGGGCATCGCTTATTATGACATCGAATCGCCCGAGGTCATGCTTATCGGGTCAAGCGCGGTCGCGGCGTTCAGGGAAGCTTCGTTCAGCCAAATCCTATACGCCGACTATCCGCCCGCCGGGTTCAATGCTTTTGCCAGGCGGTACAACGAGATTTACGGCGCGACCCTGCCAAAGATGGCGGGCAAGGCCTATGACGGCGTGGCTTTGGCGGCCGGGCTGGCCAGCGGCAATTTCACGCTGGAAAACCGCGGCGGGTTCATCGGTATCGAAGGAGTGTTCCGCCTGAACCCCGACGGGTTCAGCCAGCACCTCCTGTCCATACTGCAGCCGTCGGGCAGGGGGGGCGCGACAGTGGTCGTGCGCAGGGCTGAAAGCAGGTTCAACGCTTCGCCGCCGGACAACTCGTTCATAAACTGGGACATCAACGATTTGCTGGCGGCGATTGCCAGAAGGCGTGCGGACAACGAAGCGTCCATCACGGCCCAGATGCTGGAAATGCTTGAATTCGAAGGCGAGGACGAGGATTCGGCCACCCCGGACGAAAGTTCCGAATATCTGCTGTTTTCCGGTTCAGAGGATGAGGGCGGCGGCCACAGCGTCGCAGACTAGAAGGCCGTGCGTTGTAAGGACTATGCGTCCGCCCCGAATTCGGGCCAGGCCGGCGCTTACCATATCGTCCAGGCGGGTTTGGTTTATAAGGCGGCAGTTTTCCGCTCCGTATTCCGTGCGCAGCCCCATCAGGATTTTTTCGCGCAAACGGTCGTCCGGGGCTATTTCTTCTTGAGTGTAATTGCCCTCCAAATCGCAGTATGTGGCAATCAAGCCGATGCGCCCGTGCGCGGACGGGCCTATGCCGATGAAATCGCCGCCCTGCCAGTACAGCAGGTTGTGCCGCGATTCATGGCCGGGGGCTGCGTGGTTGGACACCTCGTACCGCGGCAGAGAAATGCCGTCCTGCGTGGCCAGGAAAAAGCCGGCGGCCGCGTCTTCGCCGTGCTGCTGCGGGGTCATCTGGTACAGCGAAACGTGCGACAGCCCAAGGCTGTTTATGTGTGCCAGCTGCTTTTCCCACTGCGCTATGGCCTGGCCTTCAAGCGCGTATATGAAATCCGCGGACACGCGCGGGAAAAGCTGCATGGCGTTGTCCAGCGCAGTCCTGGCCTGCCGCGCCGTGTGGATGCGCCCCAGCGCAAGCAGCTGGGCATTGTCCAGGGATTGCACGCCGATGGAAACGCGGTTCACTCCGGCCGCGGCGAATCCGCGCATTTTGGCCTTGCTTGCTGTGGCGGGGTTAAGTTCCAGGGTGATTTCGCAGTTGCCCGCCAGATTCAGGGGCTTTAGGATTTCGGCTATGGTTTCGGGGCGCATAAGCGAGGGGGTGCCCCCTCCGAAATACACGCTGCTTAGCGGCCTGCCAGGGGGGAACATTTCCAGCCCTTTGCGGTAGAATTCCAGCCAGTACCCGTCGCCGCGCCTGTCTGTGCCGCTGTGGAAATCGCAGTACCAGCAGCGTTTGGCGCACTGCGGATAGTGTATGTACAAGCCCAGCTGTTCCAATGTCCGCCCTTTCCCGTGGCTTTTCGGCCGTATGCTTTTTGCCATCTGTCCTTAACTTGTTTTCCTTCCAGACTATACAATAAGCGCGTGCAATTTGAAAGGGGCTTACGGTGGTTTTATTTGCCTTGACTTTCGGCCATAGTTTACTATGCTTTGAGTTAAGCCGCAAGGGATTGCGGTTTCGGGGCTGTCGTAAGCCTTGTTTGAATCCGGTGCAGATTGCATCGCTATCTGGTGTAATGGTGTTTTTTCTGCACCGTTATATCCCTGACCTTATGGTCGGGGAGCCGCTTGCCATATAACAGGGGCAACCCGAAAGCTGCGGAATCATTTGATTCAAACTGATTTACGAACTCCCCGATCGCCAATTTACCATTGGCGGTCTTTTTAATGCTCTTAATACGGGGGTAATAAATTGGTAAAGAACACGAAAAACGCTGATAAAATCAGATTGTTTTATTTTGCGAGAATCCAAAATTTCGGAGATATTTTAAATCTGGATATCTTCGACAAGATATTTGGGATTGAAATAGCGAAAAACAGCGGAAAAAAAGGCGATATAGTTGCTATCGGGTCATTGCTGCAGGTATTCGTTGTAAAACCGCATAAAGTGTTCAAGTTTTTGAAATACAGGCTTTTCTACCCAAGGATATTAGTGTGGGGAAGCGGTTTTATTGAACCTGCCGCTGGCAAGAACATGCTTTCGCGCCGTTTAGATGTCCGCGCCTGCCGCGGGTTGCTTACGCTTGAAAGACTGGAAAAGATGTGCGGCGCAAAGGTCGCGGAAAATGTTGTAATAGCCGACCCCGGCATTTTGGCTTCGCGGTTATTTGACACAAGCAAAATCAAAAAGAAATATGCTTTGGGGATTATTCCGCACTATCTTGATAAGGGAGATGATTTGCTGAAAAAAATCAAGGTTAAAAATTCGGTTGTGATAGACATACAGCAATCACCGGAATCATTCATGAAGCAGCTGGCGCAATGCAAGAGTGTCATAGCCTCGGCAATGCACGGGCTTATTGCTGCCGATTCGCTGGGAATCCCGAATATGCGAATGATTGTGACGGACAAAATCACTGGCGGGGATTACAAGTTTGACGATTATTATTCCGCATTTGGAATCAAAAACCACAACCGTGTGAATCTGAACAAGCGCGGGTTTACGGATAAGGATTTGCCAGGCATAAAGTCCGGATACAATATAAGCAAAAAGAAAATCACGGAATTGCAGGACGCGCTGATTGCGTGCTTCCCATACAAAAAGGCGGGGAGTCGCATTGTACCCTGGCGATGAAATTCGGGGTTATGCGACAATATAAATGATGGCGGAGCTGGCTAGGCAACTTTTTCTCTTGACAGACAGAATAAAATCCTATAGCCTGTTTTTACGGCGCTGGCGGCATTTTGTCAAAAGTCGCAAGTTTTTCTTGAATGCCGCGAGTTTGCCGTGGAATGTCGCTAGCCAAGGGGTAAGGCGTTGAAAACCAACAGTTATACGGCTGCAAAAGCAAGGGCTAGGAAAAAGGACGTGGTGGGGCTGTTAAGCTTTTTCCCCGGG
>WRDZ01000056.1 GCA_009779595.1 Alphaproteobacteria bacterium
CCAGGCAGCCCGCGGACCATCAAGGCGACTTTGCCGTGCTTGCCCAGGCGCGCGGCGAGCCTCAGCCCGGGGTTTTGGCCGCGACCGTCCCACAGGCCCCGCCGGCTGCCCCGGCCGCGCAGGAAACCGGACAGGCGCATGCGGCAGCCGCTTCGGCACAGGAAACGGCGGAATCGGCGGAATCGGCCATCGCCTCGGTCGTGACGTCAGGGGCTGTGACAGCAGTGGTCCCGCCGCGTACGCCCGAGGTTCCTATGGAAGAAGAATGGGAAGACACCGCCACCCAGCGTTTCAACGAGCTCCTTGCCGCCCATACCGCCCGTCTGGCAAGGCGCGACTAGGGTTTAGCGGCCGCGGTATTCCAAGGTTATTTTTTTGTTGGCTTTTATATTTTTTGCGCTATCATTAAAATATAATCAATAAAAAAGGAGAAAACCATGAAAGAGCCAAGCGGCGATAAAAGCCAACACATCCAAAGCGCTTTTCTTAACAGGATAAAAGAGGAAAAAGCCCCGGTGACGGTGTTCCTGATGAACGGGGTCAAGCTGCAGGGGATTATCACCGATTTCGACAACTATACCATGGTGCTGCGGCGCGACGGGATAAACCAGCTTTTGTTCAAGCAGGCCGTGTCCACCATAATGCCGGGGCAGCCGATAAACGTGGACGGCCAAAGCTGATGAGGAAAGCGGCGGCTATCCTTGTGCTGATGGGGCTGCTGTGGGGCTGCGACTCGGGGCAAGTGGCTGTGGATGCCGTGAAGAACGCGTTCATATTGCCCAATCAGTACAGGACGGTCCTGCGCGCGTTAAGCGACAATCCGTACCTGCATATCGAAAAGTGGGAGCGCAGGAAAGACGTTGTCGCCGTGACTATGCGCTTCAACGTCAAGGAAGCGCTGGACAGCCGGCAGATAAGGGCCAGGTTCGAAGAATTGCACTTGCCCCCGCATGTTTACGGCTACACGCTGGAAAGGATAAAATCCTTTGTTGTAACGCTTGAATACGGCCCGCCGCCCGACCCGGCAAGCAATACGGCGAACTTCCTGGGCGGGTGGTTCCAGGTCAGGTACACCGACTTCTTCAACAGGGAGCATAGTTTGCCCCCAATGTGGGACAACCAAATCGGCATCGAGGACCTGCGGCAGATTTACGAGGGCGACGTGCCGGCCTTCTTCATGGGGGTTGTCGGGCTGGTCGCCGAAGCCGGAGTGCCATAGCGCGCGTCCACAGTCGGGAATCATTGCCTTAGGGGAACATAGTTTTTGCGATTTTTCCGATAGTGCGTCCGTCCGTCCCAAGGCGGCGCGCGCCCGCTCGCTTCCGGCTCGCTTTTGCGTGCTTGCCCGGGCGTTCGCGCTTTCCATTTTTTATACCATAAATTCGTTGTAAAATCAACGCCAACGCCTTCAATCGTGCCGTTGCCGGAAATATTTGCATAAAACCGGCCGCAAACGCATTTTTCTCTAGCGCATTTGTGGGTTTTACGCTATAATAAATCTAAGTAAACAGGTGTTTATAACTATAGCAAAAGGTGCAGATATGGCAGGCAGCGTTAATAAAGTGATTCTTGTAGGGAATCTGGGCCGCGACCCCGAAGTCCGGCAGGCGGGCAGCGGGGCCAAGGTGGTCAGTTTTTCGATGGCCACGTCGGAAAACTGGAAGGACAAGTCCGGGCAGCGCCAGGAAAAGACCGAGTGGCACCGCATCGTGATTTTCAACCCCAACCTGGCCGAAGTCGCCGAAAAGTACCTGCGCAAGGGCAGCAAGGTCTATATCGAAGGCAGCCTTCAGACGCGCAAGTGGAACGACCAGTCCGGGCAGGAAAAGTACACGACCGAGGTGGTCCTTGGCAACTTCCGCGGAGAGCTGGCTTTGCTTGACAGCAAGCCGGGCAGCGGCGGTTCGCAGGGCGGTTACGAGGATTCCGGCAGCCAGCCCCAGTCAAGCCAGGGTTGGGACAACGCGTCGGCCGGCACGGTTGCGGACGACGAGATACCGTTCTAGTTGAAACTGGTCTAGCAAGGGGGTTTTCATGACCGCACAGAATCCCGCGGGCGCGGGGCAGGATATAATTGCCGTCGATATCGAAACCGAGATGGAGCGCTCGTTCCTCGACTATTCGATGAGCGTGATTGTCGGACGCGCTTTGCCAGACGTGCGCGACGGGCTCAAGCCCGTGCACAGGCGCATAATGTACACGATGGAGGAAAAGGGCTATACCCCCGGCAAGCCTTTCCGCAAATGCGCGCGCATCGTCGGGGACGTGATGGGGCAATACCACCCGCACGGCGACATGGCAATTTATGACACCCTGGTGCGCCTGGCCCAGCCGTTCAGCATGGGGGCCGTGCTGGTCGACGGGCAGGGCAACTTCGGGTCCGTGGACGGCGACGCGGCCGCGGCCAGCCGTTACACCGAGGCGCGCATGGCCAAAATCGGCGAGTACCTGACCGCGGACATCGACAAGGACACGGTTGACTTCGTGCCCAACTATGACGAAAGCCTTATGGAACCGACGGTGCTGCCAGCGCGCTTCCCCAACCTTCTGGTCAACGGCACGGGGGGCATAGCGGTGGGCATGGCCACGAACATCGCTCCTCACAACCTGGGCGAGGTGCTGACGGCCTGCTGCGCGTACATCGACAACGACCAAATCACCGAAGAAGAGCTGATGGAAATCGTGCCCGCTCCGGACTTCCCGACGGGCGGGGTGATACTTGGCCGCGGCGGCGCGCGCGAGGCGTACATGACGGGGCGCGGCAGTGTCGTGATGCGGGCAAAGGCGGAAATCGAGGAAATCCGCAAGGACCGCATGGCCATCATCGTGACCGAAATACCGTACCAGGTGAACAAGGCGTCGATGATAATCCGCGTGGCCGAGCTGGTCAAGGAAAAGACCATCGAAGGCATCGCCGAAATCCGCGACGAGTCCGACCGCCACGGCATACGCGCGGTGTTCGAGCTTAAGCGCGACGCACAGCCCGACGTGGTGCTGAACCAGCTGTACAAATACTCAAGCATGCAGACCAGCTTCAGCATGAACATGCTGGCCATAAACGCGGGCAGGCCGCAGCTGATGAACCTGCGCCAGATAATACGCACGTTCGTCGAGTTCCGCGAGGAAGTCGTGCGCCGCCGCACCGTGCACCTTTTGGGCAAGGCCCGCGACAGGGGGCACATTTTGGTGGGGCAGGCCATTGCGGTCGCCAACCTGGACGAGGTGATAAAGATAATAAAGCAGGCTCCGACCCCGGCCGCGGCCGCGGAAAGCCTGATGGCCAAGAAGTGGCCGGCCGAGGACGCGCGCGACGTCATCGCCCTTATCGCCGACCATGAGCACAAGCTTGACGAAACCGGCAGTTACAGGCTTAGCGAGGCCCAGACCAAGGCCATACTTGAACTTACCCTGCGCCGCCTTACGGGCCTGGAGCGCGACAAGATACACGCCGAGCTGCGCGACATAGCCGTGGAAATAGCCGACCTGCTGGAAACCCTTGGCAGCCGCGAAAAACTGTACAGAATAATCCGGGCCGAGCTGGCCGAGGTCAAGGACAAGTTCGCCATACCGCGCGTATCCCAGATTGTGGCGGGCGATTTCGACCAGGACGACGAGGACCTTATCCCGCGCGAGGACATGGCCGTGACAATCACCGGCGGCGGATACATCAAGCGCGTGCCGCTGTCCACGTACAACGTGCAGAACCGCGGGGGCAAGGGGCGCAACGCCATGGCCACCAAGGAAGAGGATTTCGTCGAGCACCTTCTGGTGACGAACACTCATACCCCGCTGCTGTTCTTCTCGTCCAAGGGCAAGGTGTACAAGCTTAAGACATACAGGCTGCCGCAGGGCACCCCGCAAAGCCAGGGCCGCGCGCTGGTCAACCTTCTGCCGGTCGAGCAGGGGGAAACCATATCGACGGTCATGGCAATCCCCGCAACCGAGGCCGAATGTGCGGGGCAAAGCATCATGTTCGCCACGGCCAGCGGCAACGTGCGGCGCAACCGCCTGGAGGATTTCTTCAACGTGCAGTCCAACGGCAAAATCGCGATGAAGCTGGACCAGGGCGACAGCCTTATCGGCGTGCAGGTGTGCAACGAAAACCAGGACATAATACTGGCGGCCAGGAACGGCAAGTGCGTGCGCTTCCCGGTCACGGAAATAAGGGTGTTCGCAAGCAGGAGCTCGGACGGGATACGCGGCATGCGGCTGGCCCCGAAAGATGAAATCGTGTCAATGTCGGTCGTCAACCATGTGAACTACGACATCGACATGCGCGAGGCCTATCTGAAGCGCCGGCGCGACGAAACCGCGGACACCGGGCTGACCGAGGCCGAATACGAAGAGATGGCGGCCAAGGACCAGATACTGCTGACCGTGTCCAGCGAGGGCGTGGGCAAGCGCTCGAGCGCGTACGAATACCGCATCACGGCGCGCGGCGGGTCGGGCGTGACCAACATGGATTTGCCCAAGGGCGCAGCGGTTTTGGCTACTTTCCCGGTCACCGAGAACGACGAGATTATGCTTGTCACCGACGGCGGCAAGCTTATACGGCTGTCCG
Organism: Alphaproteobacteria bacterium; assembly: GCA_009779595.1. Classification (GTDB taxonomy): domain Bacteria; phylum Pseudomonadota; class Alphaproteobacteria; order WRDZ01; family WRDZ01; genus WRDZ01. The sequence goes on from WRDZ01000056.1 coordinate 4,562, forward strand.
TAAGCCAGATACGACTGGCCGGGCGCGCCACTAAGGGCGTGATTTTGTTCCGCACCGGCGGCGGGGAAAAAGTAGTGTCGGTTTCGCGCATAGAAGAGGGAAGCGGCGGCGATGATAACGATTGCGGCGATGGGGATATTGAAGCCGGGGCCTGAGAAGACCCTGGTCGACAGGTATCTGGAATGGTCGCGCTATAAGTTTTCGGTGCGGGAATTCGACGCGCGGAAAACCAAGGACTGCGACCGCGCCCTGCTGTCCGCGTGCCCGGCGGGCTCGTACAAAATCGCCTTGGACGAGGGCGGCAAACAGCTTGATTCGCAACAGTTCGCGGAAATTTTGCGCAAGCATGCCGACGTGGCCTTCATGATAGGGGCGGCCGACGGCCACGGAGCCTTGGTCAGGGAAAGCTCGGATTTGTCGCTGTCGCTGGGGCGCATGACAATGGCCCACGCCCTGGCGCGCGTCGTGCTGGCCGAGCAGATATACCGCGCCCACACCATAATCACCGGACACCCGTACCACAGGTAGGTCATCTGTCCCGAGAAACA
>WRDZ01000057.1 GCA_009779595.1 Alphaproteobacteria bacterium
CAACACGTCTTCGTCCTGATGGATTTTTGCGGACTTGCAGTGCCGGCACGCAACCGGAGTTTCCGCGCTGACCGTCATTTCATCGCAATCGTCGCAGTACCAGACCGGTATCCTGTGCCCCCACCAAAGCTGGCGAGATATGCACCAGTCGCGTATGTTCTCCAGCCAGTCGAAATATACCTTTTCAAACCTTTGCGGTATGATTTTCAAGTCGCCGTTTTTCACCGCTTCTATGGCCGGGACTGCCAGCGGCTTCATCTTGACGAACCACTGTTCGGAAAGCCGCGGCTCGACATCCGTGTGGCAGCGCTGGCAGGTGCCCACGTTGTGGACGTGCGGCTGTATCTTGGTAAGGTTGCCGCTTTCCTTCAGCGCCTTTACGATGTTCTTGCGCGCGGTATAGCGGTCCTGCCCGGCGAACTGCGGGAACTCGTCGGTGATGTGCGCGGTTTCGGTGAAGCTGTCGATAATCTGCAGGTTGTGCCTCAGCCCGATTTCATAGTCGTCCGGGCTGTGGGCCGGAGTGACCTTCAGCACGCCGGTGCCGAACTCGATTTCGATGTGTTCGTCGGCTATGACCGGGATAGGGCGGTTAACCAGCGGCAGGATTACGTTCTTGCCCAGCAGGGGTTTATAGCGCTTGTCTTTGGGGTTGACCGCAACGGCCGTATCGCCCAGCATGGTTTCCGGGCGGGTGGTGGCGATTTCTATATGGCCGGTGCTGCTGCCTTCCGTGAAATATTTGATATAGTACAGGTTCCCGTTGTGCTCTTCATGCTCGACCTCGGCGTCGGACAGGGCCGACCGGCAGTTCGGGCACCAGTTTATCATGCGCTTGCCGCGGTAAATCAGCCCGTCGTTGTAATAGCGCACGAACGATTCGTTCACCGCGCGGTTGCAGCCGTCGTCCATGGTGAAGCGCAGGCGCGTCCAGTCGCACGACGTCCCAAGCTTCTTGAACTGCTGGATTATGCTGTTGCCGTATTTTTCCTTCCATTCCCACGATTTCTTCAAAAATCCTTCGCGGCCGATGGTTTCTTTTGTATGGCCTTCGGATTTTATCTGCTCGACAACCTTGGTTTCGGTGGCGATGGCGGCGTGGTCCGTCCCCGGCAGCAGCAGCGCCTGGATGCCCTGCATGCGCTTGCGGCGAATGATGATGTCCTGCAGCGCCGCGTTGAAGGCGTGCCCGATATGCAGCTGTCCCGTGATGTTCGGGGGAGGCAGCACAATCACGAACGGCTTTTCCCCTTCCTTGACCGATGGGGTGAAGCAGTTGTTGTCCATCCAGTATTTATAGATGGAATCCTCGGTTTCCTGCGGGTTGTACAGCTTGTCCATTTTCGCGTTCCTATGTTGCCGGCAATTTTCTTGTTGGGTGAATTATATTATAAAATAAAGAAAAAATGTCGACGCGTCAATAAAAAACTTGCAAAATCGGCGGTAAAGGCGTATAATCGCGTATGTGTCCGGAGAGTAGCTCAGTCTGGTAGAGTGCTTGCTTTGGGAGCAAGAAGCCGCAGGTTCGAATCCTGTCTCTCCGACCATAAAAATCAATAGGGGGCGTTTGCCCCTGGAACTATAATAACTTTTTCGACATAGCTTGTTTTTCGCATGGATTTGATTTAGCCTGGTATTATTAATTAGGAAAGAAAAGACATGCCGACTTATCAAACAGAAAATATGCAGGACATCAAACTCTTTTCGGGACGTTCGAATCCTCGGCTGGCCGAAGGAATAGCCCATTATTTAGGCATATCGCCGGGCGCCATGGTCATCAAGAACTTCTCGGACGGAGAACTGTACGTGCGCATCCAAGACAGCATCCGCGGCGAAAACATTTTCATCGTTCAATCCCTGTGCAATCCGGTTAATGACAACCTGATGGAGCTGCTGATTATGGTCGACGCCTTCAAACGCGCAAGCGCCAAAAGCATCACGGTTGTCGTGCCGTATTACGGCTATGCCAGGCAGGACAGGAAAGCCTCGGGGCGCGAGGCTATCACAGCCAAACTGGTGGCCGATTTGCTGACGACGGCGGGCGTTACCCGCGTGCTTGCCATGGACTTGCACGCAGGACAGATACAAGGCTTCTTCAATATCCTTGTCGACCACATTCATGCGACCGCTCTTTTGGCCGGGCATATCGAAAAATTAAAAATCAATCCGGCCGACCTTGTTATAGTCAGCCCCGATACCGGTGGTGTGTCCAGGGCAAGGCATCTAGCCAAACGCCTTGGCTGCACTATCGCCATTATCGACAAGCGGCGCGACAAGCACAATGAAGCCATCGCCGCTTACGCCATCGGTGACGTGAAAGGCAAGGTCTGCGTGCTTTTCGACGATATAATCGATACGGCAGGAACGATTTGCGAAGCGGCGAGATTGCTTGTAGAAGAAGGAGCAAAGGAAATTTACGTTTGCGCCGTGCACCCTGTTTTTTCGGGAAAAGCCTTAGAGCGCCTGGCCGCGGCCCCCATCAAGGAATGTATCGTAACGAACACCATTCCGTTGGATACGGCCGCTCTTCCCCCGAATATCAAGCAGTTGTCCGTTGCGCCGCTGCTGGCTCAGGCCATTGCCTTGATACAAAGCAATGGCTCGGTATCGGCCCTGTTCGGCGAGGAAAGATAGAGGATGGATTATATTTCTTGGTTGTGAGGCACACACATGCCTTCTTTGACAAGCGGAATCGAGATTGATGTTTGGTCAAGCCTCCAGGCGCCGGGGGATATAAGCCCCAGGAAAGGTACAAGCCAGACAACCCCGCCGATTACGTCGACAACCCCGACAGTGCTAAGGACGGAAGGGATTTCGCGGGTTTCAGGGCAAAAACCGGGATGCGTCACCATGATGGAAACATCTTTCCTGCTTGGGACTGAAACCGAAACGTGTCCTTTACCCTTAAAGCCGCCGTTTATGAAAATATTCGCGTCCGGCTCGGAAGCGGCAACATTCAAAGTATCGTTCCACCCGGCAAAGAACGAACATGCCGTCAGGCTTGTTGAAATGCACGCCAGAATAAAGATATTGAATGCGTTCTTGACATGGTTATACATGCTTGCTTCCTTTCATGAAACTGTCTAAGTCGTGACTGGAAGTTAGCAACCATACACAAATGGTGTGAAGTATTCGGCCCAAAGGGCCTTATTTCCTCACCTTCCAGTCATATGACTGAAAAGGTGTGAAATTTCGATTTCACGAACGTTGTGTAAGAAGTTACTACACTTCACCAGCAGAACACCTGATGGCAAAAATACTATAACACGTTAGTTTTAGTTTTGGAAAGCATAATTTAGTTTAAGGGATAATTACTGCCCGGCGCCGGCATATACCGTTGTTTTTAAAGCTGCAATAAAGGCCGCGGCGACAATTCGCTAAATCTGCGCGAAGATTTCCCTTTGCGATATATAAGCCAGGAACTCGGGGCTTTGCGCGCCGCCAAGTTCAAGCGCCTTGTTGAAGTCCGTCTTCGCGTCCTTGATGTCGCCTTTGCCGGCCTTGATTGCCCCTGTGGCAGCGAAAGTTTCCCACGACTGCGGTATTTTCTCGGTCATGGTCTGCAGCATGTGTTCGGCTATGTCCACAGCCCCGCTTTGGCACAAAAGCATTATCACGCGCAAATAGTTCATCGGGACGTCAAGCCACGGGTTTTTTGGGAAATGTATGGCGATATACTCTATCAGCCGCAAAGCCTGGTCGTACTTTTGGACCGAACCCAGCATCTGCGCGGTGACCATGAAATCTTCCGGGTCGGCTTTCAGCGGCTGGGCCGCCTCTTTCCCGCAGGCGATTTCCATTGTCTGCTTGTAGATAGTGACGATGTCGTCTTTGCCGCCCGCCAGTTCATCAGCGCGCGTCAGGCTTTTCAACGCGCTTTCGATATCGCCCAGCAGTATGTAACAGAAACCCGCTTCGGCAAAGGATTCCATATCATTGGGGTCAAGTTTGGACAATTCAAGGAACGCGTCCAGGGCTTCCTTGATTTTGAACTGGGACTTCAGGTCTTTTGCGTGCTGCCGTTGTTCGTTGGTTATCATCGAAAGCTCCTTTAAAAATGCTTGCAGGCGCCGACAGCCAGGCGTGTTTTATCCAGCACCTGTGCAGCGATTACGCGGGTGCGCCTGGCGCCGTCCTGCAGTATGTCTTCCAGGTCGTCGGGCCTTGACATAAGGTCGTTGAATTTCGCGCGCGGCCCGGCCAGCCCTTTGTTCAAAGCGGCCGCCAGCAGCTTTTTCGCGTCGCCATAGCCCATGCCCCCCTTGACGAAAGCCTCGCGCATTTCCATGATTTCGCCGTCGGACGCGAAATGCCGGTAAATCTGGAATATGGTCGATGTTTCCGGGTCCTTGGGTTCGGCCGGCTGTTTTGAATCCGTGATGATTTTCATCACCAGCTTTTCGGTTTCCTTTTCGCTGGCCATAAGGGGAATGACGTTGTCGTAACTTTTGCTCATCTTCCGGCCGTCCAGCCCGGCTATCATCGCGGTCTGCGCGGTGTTGTATATGTCGGGCAGCTTTATGGTCCTGCCGTAAGCCGAGTTGAAATACCCGGCTATGTCGCGGGCGAACTCGATATGCTGTTTCTGGTCGCCGCCCACGGGCACGATGTCCGCATTGGCGATTAAGATGTCGGCGGCCATCAAAATCGGATAGGTGTAAAGCCCCATGTTCACGTCCAGCTCTTTGGCGACCGAATCCTTGTAAGCGTGCGACCGGTCCATCAGGCCTTTTGGGGTGACCGCGGTCAGGATAGTGGCCAGCTCGAACACCTGGGGTATGTCGGACTGGCGATAGATTAAATGCTTTTCATAATCATAGCCTATGGCTATGTACGTGGCCGCCGCATCGGCGGTCAATTTGCGCAGCAGCTTTGCGTCATGGAACTGGTTCAATGCGTGGAAGTTGGCCATGAACAGCTGGCAGCGGGCAAGCTTGCGCGAAAACTCGACCATGGGTTTAATCGCGCCTATATAGTTGCCGACATGCAGTATTCCTGAAGGTTTCAAGCCTGTCAGCGCGATTTTTTTGTCCAGGTTA
>WRDZ01000058.1 GCA_009779595.1 Alphaproteobacteria bacterium
GCCGCCGAAGAAGCTTCCGTCGTCTATGGCCTGCTGGACCAGCTTGGCGCCCTGGGCGAACACGCGGCCCGCGCCGATGGCGTTGTGCCCGACTTCCGAGTTGCCCATGTCGTCGTCGCTTGGCAGGCCTACCGCCGTGCCGTGGGCTTTCAGGGTCGTGTACGGGCAGTCCTTGACAAGCTTGCGGTAATTGGGCATGTCGGCCTTGGCCGTGGCGTCGCCGTCAGGGTGCCTGGCGATGCCCACCCCGTCCATGATGACCAGCACCACGGGCCCGCGCGGCTTTGCAAACAGCGGGCTTTCATGTAATTTTTCGCGCATGTCTTTCCTTTCTAAGTTTTGCGTTCATAAAGGAATACTAGCGCGCGACAGGTTAATTATCGGTGAATCCCGGCAGCTTTGCGCCGCTGCATTTCGGCTATAAGCCTGTCCTGCGGCCGGCCGAAGATGTCGGGCTCTTCCGGGATTATGCGGCATGTGGTCGGCCCGTTTTTCCTCGGGCTTTCCAAGCGGAGCACTCCGCAGGCGTCAACGCAGGGCCTGTCCCATTGCATCGGGTGCTGGTTGTCGATGACGGCGTTCATGTTGTTTTCTTTAAAAAACCGCGTTAATTCGAGCTGGCATTCAATGAAGTTCCCATCGTTCAAGCCGCACGCGCGCCCGTTTTTGGACGGGGTTCCGGCGGATATATTCTTCACGCCGATGCTTTTTATCTTATCAATATTGCCCTTAACCTGGCTGGGAGAACCCATCACAAGAATCCAGTCTTCGCGCGGCTTTCCGTACAGCTTGAACAGGCTGTGCATCGATTTGCAGCGCCTTATGTTTTCATCGATATCTTCCCCGTCGCACAGCGGCAGGGATATCCTGGCGCGCCGCCAGTCGCTGATGTTAAGGGACAGCATTTTGCTTAAGGACAGCGCGGTCACGGTGTGGTCGATGATTCCTTTGGCCATGATGCGCCAATCCGGGTTGCCGCCTTTCTTTTGCAGCCACAGGAGGAAGTCGCCATAGTCCGCTCCCATGACCTTGTCGTAATATGCCAGGAACTCGGCATCGCCCTGGTCCGTCGGCCATTTGAACCCAAGCTTTCCCATAAGCTTCAAATATACCGGAAACGGCATGCTTACCATGGGTGTTCTGGCATCTATGAAGCAATGCGCGCACTTGTTATAGCAGCCGGATATGGGATAGATGCTGTGGTCCTTATGCACCGACTGCCAGCGGGACTGCTTGTTTTGGAAATATCCGGCCAGGGAAAAATCGCGCATAAGGTCAAGGTCGAACGTGGATTTGCGCACCGCCTGTTCGGCCTGCTGCGGGGTCATCGAGCGCAGGAGCTCTTCGCCCTTTTCGGACAGCAGGTTGATTTTTTCGTATAAGGCTATGTCGCGGCTGTCGTCCATAAAAGGCCAGTCATAGTCCTGGTACGCGGCAAGAATCCGCCGGGCGCGGTTCAGCCAGTATTGACCGATATCGGCTTGGCCGCCGGATTTTATCAGGGCCTGCATGTCGCGCGGTATGGCCAGCCAGTGCGTTTTGGGAAGGGTGCCGCCCGCCAGCATCCGGCGGATTGCACCGACGGTGTCCGCGGTCCATTTTTCGTGGAATATGGCTGTTTCAATCTCGCTGCCCGCGATGGCTTTGTGCAGTTCGTATTGCCGAGCGTCCATGTTTGCCCCCTGGTTAATCAAACAGGGGACTTATACCATACATTTACACGAAAATCAAGGGTCAGTTGCTTTTTTCGCCGTGGCCTTCGAGTTCCTCGTCCCTGCGCTTGCCCATGTCCCTGTCAAGCTCGTAAAGACCAAGGGTGCTTTGGGCCAGGCGCTTGCCAAGCTCGAAAAAGCGCATGGACTGGTCTTCCTCTTCTATCTGCTCGTCGATGAACCAGAACAGCATGCCAACGGCCGCCATGTCGCTTTTGTCCTGGGCCATCTTTATCAGGCCGTTTATGGTTTTGGTGACCGAAACCTCGTGGTTGTAAGCGTCGTTCAGCAGCTCGACCGGGGTAGGCCACGAGCTTGTCGGCCTTTCCACGGCCTCCAGCGTGACCTTCTCGCCCCGGTCTATGAGGTGCTTGGCGATTTTCCGGGCGTGCTTCATCTCTTCGGCGGCCTGCTTCTCGAACCAGCGGGCCATGCCTTCGTATTCTTGCGACTCCAGCCAGAAGGCCATCTGGGTGTAAAGGTAGAAGGCCTGATACTCCCTGGTGATTTGCGAGTTCATAGCCCTGTATAAGTCTTTGTCCATGGTTAAAGCTCCGTGTATATGGCGGGTGTATGGCAAAATTACACCACGGCGCGCGTGCACGGCGCAACCTGCCTTTTCAGATATGGCCGAAAGTTTTGATTGCGGGAAAAAATATTACCGAAACATATTGACAGTGCAACGATTCGGTGGTATAATGAAAAAGTTATCGCGGGGTAGAGCAGCCTGGTAGCTCGTCAGGCTCATAACCTGAAGGCCGTTGGTTCAAATCCAGCCCCCGCCACCAATATAACAGGGCGGTTTATGTGAGCCGCCGAGAATGACGCAAAGCCCCGCACACCGCGGGGCTTTTGTGTTGGGGTGACCGGGGTATAGGGGTGAAACGGGGCGGTTTGGCCCGTTCCATACGGTTTCCTATACAATGGCCTTTTCGGACGAGTCACTCCTCTTGAAATTTTTGCCAATTATCCATAATATAGCGAAAGTGATGAAGAAATATAGAAGGAATAAGGAGTATAATATGATAACCGTAATGGCAAGCAATAACAAGGACGCTATAGAAATCATTCTTGATGATGCGGGGATAGAGAAGTTCATTTATTATTTGACAATGTTAAAAGAGAGACAAGACACACATTCCCATTTGATGACAAAAGATTGGGGAGGAAATGAACTTGGTAACGAATCCCAGGGTACTTTCAGCGATGGGTCCATTATACATATGGTTAACATAGTTAATGTTGATGCCTTTTCGGGGGAGCCACAGGTAGGGTAAAAAGTAGGGACTAGCTCCCGAAGAACACGGTTTCCTGTTTGTTGAAGTCCTCGTATTTAGAGGCTATGGCGAACAGGGTCTGAAGGTTGACATGGGCAGGGATTTCAGAATCCATGATGGCCCCTATAATCTTAGGCGACAGATAGGCAAGGTTCAGGTATTTGTAAAGCGTTCGCTTGTTCCTGCGCTCTTGCTTTTCCAAGTCCGTGATGCCCGTACCGGCTTCGTACGCTTTCCGGTATCTCCATCCATAGGCCAACGCAAGGATTAGGTTGTTTGCATTGTCGGTCTTGGTCAGGACAGCCGTTCCGCTTCCTATGTACCGGTTGCTTTTCGATGGGAACTTGTTAACGACTATTTGCTTTTCGATAATCGTATGTTTGCCGTCCGCGCTTAGGCATGAGTTGTCAAGCGGCTCGGCGATATGGTTTATCCGGTCGTTCTTGAACGGTGCAAGGTAGGAAAGGTCGTCGGCGTTTATGAACATCGTAAGCTTGTTATCGTGATATACGATTTTATCGACCATCGGCCTGACCAGTACGTCCGAGAACTCGGTCTGCTTGAACGCCAGCTTTTTGTCCTGCGGCAGGTAGCTTAAGTTGCTGTCCAAGAATTTTTTTAATGTATCGCGCACTATGTTGTCCATATCCCCGGCTGGAAGCGACACCTTTCCGATTTTATAATAACGGTACTTTTTGACACCTCTATTGCCTTTCCGGTTCACGAACATCTTGCCGTCAGCGGTATAGATTTTCTGGTGCAGAAGCGGAGTGCCGCGCGTGTACGGCGTGTTCTTATGCCTGTTGTTATCGGTAAGCTTGGCCTGGACTTTTTCGAACAGTTTCTGGTCCAGTATAGCCTGATGCTGGCCGTCGAACACATCGCCAGTAGTCTTGTTAGGCAGCTTGCCGATATAGACCTTGTTCCGAAGCAGATTTGCCAGGGTGGACACGTTCATCATGTTCCCTCCCATGGCATTTCCGTTTTTCGTAATCCATCTCTTTGCCGTAATGCGTTTCTTTATCAGGGCCTGACGAAGCTCGAATAATGACGGAACGGATAGATAGGTTTCAAAGATTTCCCGGACTATCTGCACTTCGACATCGTTCGGTATCAACTTTTTATATTCTATATCGTATCCTAGCGGCGGCTTACCACCGACCCACAGGCCTTTGGCCTTGGTCGCCAGCATCTTGTCGCGTACGCGCTCGGAAGCGACCTCGCGCTCGAACTCGGCGAACGACAAGAGCATGTTAAGGGTCAGCTTTCCCATTGCGGTCGATGTGTCGAAACTCTGCGTGATACTGACTAGGTTGCAATCGTGCTTTTCGAAATCCTCTTTCATCATGCGCTTGAAGTCATATATACTGCGCGACAGGCGGTCTATCTTATAGACCAGCACTATCTGCACCTTGCCCAAGCGTATATCATCCAACATTTCCTTGAGTCCGGGACGAGCCATCGTTCCGCCCGATATGCCTCCGTCCGAGTATGTTTTGTAATGTCCCCATCCTTGGAAGGTCTGCGATGCGATATAACTTTTACAGGCCAGTTCTTGGTTGTCCAGGCTGTTGAATTCTTGCTCCAAGCCCCGTTCGGTTGATTTTCGGCAGTATATGGCGCAGTTTATCCTATTCATCTTTCCTCCTTTCTATCATCGCTCCCGATTTGTTCATTAACCCAAAGAAGTCATATCCGGACACCTTATGCCCGCAGATTTCCATAGCGATTGCGGACAGGTTCGAGTACTTGCGTCCTTGGTAAGAGTATGTCGATGTGTTTTCCACCCGCACGACGTGCTCCTTGCCTTTGAAGGTTTTTATGATTTCCGTACCGTGCTTCAGATGGTATTTCGTCTTTCTTGCCCGTTCGACGCAGTTGTCAGGGTTTGCGGCATAGGTGTTCAGGCGCGTGATGTGCCGCTGCTCCA
>WRDZ01000059.1 GCA_009779595.1 Alphaproteobacteria bacterium
GTTTGGTTTAGCCTAACCGGTGCGTAAAACAGGGGGCTTGCCCCCAAGTGCCTGTCAAAGACTGCAGGTGGGAACTTAAAGGCCCGCATATCGGCCGCCAGCATAGAAAGGTCGCAAAAGGTTTTGACCATCGAACCTTCGAACGGCAGGTAAAATAAAGTAGGTAAAGGAGTGTAAACAAGTGAATCGTGATCAGAAGAAGCAGCTGGTAAGCGAACTGACGGATGTCCTTGGCAGCGCCCACTTGGTCATAGTCACCCGCCAGTCGGGATTGACCGTGTCCGAAACGGAAGAGCTAAGGCGCAACGCCCGCAAGTCCAGCGTGAAGTTTAAAGTCGCGAAAAACAAGTTGGCAAACCTGGCCCTAAGCGAAGGCAAATTCAAGGATCTTGTCGAGTTCATGAAAGGGCCCACCGCCCTTGCGTACGGCGACGATCCGGTGACGACCGCGAAAGTGGTCTCCGAGTTTGCCGACAAGAACGAAAAGCTTGCCATTGTCGGTGCAATGATGGACGGTAAAAAACTGCTTGCCAAGGATATAAAGATGTTGGCAACTCTGCCGTCGCTTGACCAGCTAAGGGCGAAACTTATCGGTCTTGTCAACGCGCCCGCAACCAAAATCGCAGGGGTCTTGCAGGCTCCCGCCGGTCAGGTTGCCCGCGTGTGCAGCGCTTACGGGTCGAAAGCATAGGTTGTTTTTTGCAAAGTTTTTTATTAAAGGAGAAGTATCATGGCAGATTTAGCCAAATTAGTTGACGAGCTGTCCAAGCTCACTGTGTTGGAAGCGGCCGAGCTTTCGAAAATGCTTGAGGAAAAGTGGGGCGTAAGCGCCGCCGCTCCTGTCGCGGTCGCGGCCGTTGCGGGCGCTCCTGCAGCAGGCGCAGCCGCCGCTGAAGAGCAGACCGAGTTCACCGTAATCCTTAAGGAAAGCGGCGACAACAAAATCAACGTCATCAAGGAAGTCCGCACCATAACCGCCCTTGGCCTGAAGGAAGCCAAGGACCTGGTCGAAGGCGCGCCCAAAACCGTCAAGGAAGGCGTGTCCAAGGACGAAGCTGAAAAAATTAAAAAGCAACTTGAAGCCGCTGGTGCCAAGGTTGAAGTCAAGTAATTTTAAAGCTTCGGCGTTTTATTGCCTTTCGGGGGAGCGCGGCTATGCACGCCGCCTCCCTTCGAAAGCATTAAGGGATGCCGGGCTGATTTAATAATTTTTTGGGGCAAAACCCCAGGGGCAATATAGACAATACAAAAAAGCGGGGCTAAACGAAAATGGCAAAAACTTTTCTGGACCATAAACGCGTGCGCAAGGACTTCGGACGGATTGAGGCGGTGATTGAAATGCCCAATCTTGTCGAGGTGCAAAAGAACTCATACTCGCAATTCCTGCAGGCGGACGTAAAGCCCGAACAGCGGGCCAACGTCGGGCTTCAAGAGGTCTTCACCTCGTCCTTCCCGATACGCGACTTTTCAGGGCGCGGTTCGCTTGAGTTCGTCAAGTACGAGTTCGACGAACCCAAATACGACGTGAACGAATGCCTCGAGCGCGGAATGACGTACGCCGCACCCTTGAAGGCCACGCTGCGCCTTATCGTGTGGGACATCGACGAAACTACCGGCGCAAAATCGGTAAGGGACATCAAGGAGCAGGAAGTCTATATGGGCGACATGCCCCTTATGACCGAGAACGCCACGTTCATCTGCAACGGGATAGAGCGCGTGGTCGTGTCCCAGATGCACCGCTCGCCCGGCGTGTTCTTCGACCATGACGAGGGCAAGACCCACAGCTCGGGCAAATTCCTGTTCAGCTCGCGCGTGATACCGTACCGCGGCTCGTGGCTGGACTTCGAATTCGACCCCAAGGACATCGTGTACGTGCGCATAGACCGCCGCCGCAAGTTGCCGGTGACGACCCTGCTGTACTGCCTGGACAGCGACGAAACCGAAAAACAGCGCGACAAGCTTGCCGCCAAGGGGCAGAACATGGACCCGCGCCAGGTCGCCGGGCTTAGCCAGGAAGACATACTTTCATATTTTTACGACAAGATAACCTATACCCTGCACAAGAAAGAGTGGGTGACCGCCTTCAACAAGAATCTGCTGCGCGGTTCGAAACTCGCCTATGACATGGTCGACGGCGACACGCTTAAGGCCGTGGCCAAGGCAGGCGAAAAGATGACCAGCCGCGTGCTGGACAAGCTGGAAAAGGACGGCGTCAAGAAGATAATCGTCCATAACGACGAACTTGTGGGCCGCTTTGCCGCCAACGACATGATAAACCCCGACACGGGCGAAATCTGGATAGAGGCCGGGCAGGAGCTGACCAAGGAGAACATCGAAAAGCTGCACAAGAACAAGGCCAAGGAAATCCAGATACTTAACATCGATTACATCAACGTGGGCCCGTACATACGCAACACCATGACAATCGACAAGAACACGAACCGCGAAGAGGCGCTTATCGACGTGTACAAGGTCATGCGCCCGGGCGAGCCTCCGACCCTGGAAACCGCCGACGCCCTGTTCCGCAGCCTGTTTTTCGACCCCGACCGTTACGACCTGTCGCCGGTGGGGCGCGTCAAGATTAACGCCCGCCTGGATATCGACTATAAGGAATCGCCGGAAGAATTAAGGATATTGACCAAGAAGGACATCCTGAGAATCGTCAGGATACTGGTGGACCTTAAGGACGGCCGCGGAACCCGCGACGACATCGACCACCTGGGCAACCGCCGGGTCCGCTCGGTGGGAGAGCTTATGGAAAACGCGTACCGCATCGGCATCGCACGCATGGAGCGCACCGTGCGCGAACGCATGGGCTCCATCGACATCGACAGCGTCATGCCCCAGGACCTGGTCAACGCCAAGCCGGCCGCCGCCTCGATTCGCGAATTCTTCGAATCGTCGCAGCTTTCGCCCCTTATGGACCAGAAGAACCCGCTGGCCGAAGTGGCCAACAAGCGCCGCTTGTCCGCTTTGGGCCTTGGCGGCCTCACGCGCGAGCGCGCGGGCTTCGAAGTGCGCGACATACACCCGTCGCACTATGGCCGCATATGCCCCATCGAAACTCCGGAAGGCCAGAACGTCGGCCTTATCACCCAGCTGGCGACGTACGCCAAGGTCAACAAGTACGGGTTCATCGAAACCCCGTACCGCAGGGTGAAGAACGGCAAGGTGACCAGGGAAGTGGTCTACATGTCCGCGCTGGAGGAAGGCAAATTCATCATCGCCCAGGCAAACGCCCCGATTGACGTCAAGACCGGCGCCTTCAAGGAAGAGCTGGTCAACTGCCGCCAGAACATGGAATTCGTGCTGTCTTCGCGCGACAACATCGACTATATCGACGTGTCGCCCAAACAGATTGTCAGCGTGTCCTCGACGCTTATACCGTTCCTTGGAAACGACGACTCGGTACGCGCGCTTATGGGCTCGAACATGCAGCGCCAGGCCGTGCCTTTGCTGCGGACCAGGCTCCGTTCGTGGGCACGGGCATGGAGCGCACGGTCGCCAAGGACAGCGGCGCTGCCGTGACCGCAAAGCGCGGGGGTGTTGTCCAGCAGGTCAACGCGTCGCGCATAGTCATCAAGGTCAACGAAAAGCTGGCCGCGGACGACGCGGGCGTGGACATCTATACCCTGCACAAGTTCAAGCGCACCAACGACAGCACCTGCGTCAACCAAAAGCCGCTGGTCAAGGTGGGCGACGAGCTTAGGTCCGGCGACATCATCGCGGACGGGCACTCGACCGATTTGGGCGAGCTGGCTTTGGGCCGCAACATGCTGGTGGCGTTCATGCCGTGGAACGGGTACAACTATGAAGACGCAATCCTTATTTCCGAGCGCATAGTCAGCGAAGACATCTTCACCTCCATCCACATCGAGAACTTCTCGGTCGAGGCGCGCGACACCAAGCTGGGCCAGGAAGAAATCACCCGCGACATACCCAACGTCGGCGAGGACAGCCTTAAGCAGCTGGACGAAGTCGGCATCGTGCACATCGGCGCGGAAGTCAAGGCCAACGACATCCTGGTGGGCAAAGTGTCGCCCAAAGGCGAATCGCTTATGACCCCGGAAGAAAAGCTGTTAAGGGCCATATTCGGCGAAAAGGCGGCAGACGTGCGCGACACGTCCCTGCGCGTCCCGCCCGGCAGCCAGGGCACGGTCGTGGAAGTCCGCGTGTTCAACCGCCGCGGCGTCGAGAAGGACGAGCGCTCGAAAGCCATAGAGCGCATGGAAATCGACCGCATGGTCCAGGACCGCGACGACGTAAGGATAATACTTGAAGAAAGCTTCTATGGCCGCTTGAAGGACCTTTTGGTCGGGCACGAGCTGGTCGGCGCGCGCAAGGGCTCGAAAAGCAGCGTGATAAACGACGACTACCTTGACGGGGTGCCGCGCAACCAGTGGAAGAAAATCGCGGTCAAGGACGACAAGGTCATGAAGAAGGTCGAAGCCCTTGTGGCCGCTTTCGACGAAAGCATGGCCCGCCTGAAAAGGCGCTTTGAAAGCAAGGTCGAAAAGATACAGGCCGGCGCGGACCTGCCTCCGGGCGTGCTGAAGAAGGTCAAGGTGTTCGTCGCCTCCAAGCGCAAGCTGCAGCCGGGCGACAAGCTTGCCGGCCGCCACGGGAACAAGGGCGTGGTTTCGCGCGTGCTCCCCGTGGAAGACATGCCGTTCGCGGCCGACGGGACAGCCATGGACATAGTGCTGAACCCGCTGGGGATTCCCTCGCGCATGAACATCGGGCAGCTGCTGGAAACCCACCTTGGCTGGGCAAGCAAGGGGCTGGGCAAGCAGATTGGCGCGATAATGGACAACATCAACGCCAAGAAAGGCAAGATGGACGACGCGCGCGACAAGCTGCTGGAGATATACGGCCA
>WRDZ01000060.1 GCA_009779595.1 Alphaproteobacteria bacterium
AAAAGCCGTCCCGTCCACGCCGGTCGAGGTACTGGGGCTGCAGACAGCTCCGACTGCGGGCGATGATTTCGTGGTCGTGCTCAGCGAGGAAAAAGCCCGCCAGGTCGCGGCATACCGCCAGCAAAAGGCGCGCGAAGCCTTGATGGTCAAGTCCGCCAAAGCCGTTGGCATGTCGCTGTTCGACAAGATAAAGGCGGGCGAAGTGCAGGCCGTGCCGGTCATTGTCAAGGGCGACGTGCAGGGCTCGGTCGAGGCCTTGAACGGGATACTTGGCAAACTGGCAACCGACAAGGTAAAGGTCCGCGTGGTGCACAGCGCTATCGGCGCCATAAACGAGTCCGACGTCATGCTTGCCGGCGCAAGCGGGGCTCTGATAATCGGCTTCAACGTCCGCGCCAGCACGCAGGCGCGCGAAAAGGCCAGGCAGATGGGCGTGGAAATCCGTTATTACTCGGTCGTGTATAACGTGGTCGAGGATTTGAAGGACATCATGGCCGGCAAGCTGGAACCGGAACTGCGCGAAAAATTCATCGGCTATGCGCAGGTCCAGGCATTGTTCTCTATACCGAAAATCGGCAAAATCGCCGGCTGCATGGTCACAGACGGGGTTGTCAAGCGCGGGGCCGGCGTGCGCCTGCTGCGCGACGACGTGGTCATTTACGAAGGCAAGCTTAAATCATTGCAGCGCATGAAGGACGAGGTTAAAGAGGTCAAGCAGGGCTTTGACTGCGGCATAGGGCTGGAGAACTTCGAAGACATCAAGGTGGGCGACGTGATAGAGTGCTTTGAAATGGAAGCCATCGCCGTGAAGATAGATGTCCCAAACGTCTAAGCGCCAGCTGCGTGCGGCCGAGCTTGTCCGCCACGCCGTATCCGCTATTTTCAGCCGCACGTCATGGCGCGACGAACGCCTGGCCGGCCGGATTATAACCGTCACAATGGTGAAAATGTCGCCCGACCTGGCCAATGCCGAAGTTTTTATCAGGCCGCTGCAAGGCACGGATATGCAGGATGTCGCGCGGGCGCTGAACAACAACAAAAGCTATGTGCGGCGCGAGCTTGCAGCGGATTTGCGCCAGCTGCGCATCGTGCCGCAAATAAGGTTCACGGCCGACGACAGCTTCGAACTGGCTGAAAAAATCCAGAAAATGCTGCGCTTGACAAGCGACCTTTAATATGAAACAATACCCGGCATTGTATAACAAACATAAGGAGGCAAACCATGCCAAAGAAATCAGAATATATATACCCGCCAATAGGCTTGACCATGGGCGGCGGAAGCTCGACCTTGCCAGAGATGAAGCAAACCAATAAAGAAGAAGGCCGTCACAGCGGCAGCCATGCCGGGGAGTTCGGTTCCCGCGATAGCGGTTGCGACAACGGCGTTTTCCTGGAAGGGGACAATAACAGAAGCGGCAGCCACTGCCCTTGCCGTATCGCGTCAAACACTGTTTCCCTTATATTGAAAAAAGGCCGGGACAGATAGCATAAGAAAACGGGGCTTGAACAAAGCCAAGCCCCGCAAATGCGCTAATTATTAGCTATCCCGGTTTCCGAATGTCCGGTTGTAAAGTTCCTTGAACCTTCTGTCAGTTTCGGTTTCCTGGTGGCCGGTTCTCATGAATTCATCCAGCTGCCTGCCGGCTGCGTGCATGTTTTCCCTTGCCCGCAGTATGTTCCTGGCGTCTTCTTCGGTCCAGTTGGTGCCCTCGGGGCTGCCCGCGGGCCGTCCTGATGGCCATGTCATTATTATCCTTATCCGCTCTTCTTCCGGAAGCTGGTCAAACGGCACGTTTGGAGTTATCGGCCCTGTTGTCTGCGTTCCCGTGCGCGCGCCGCTTGGAGCCGTGGTTCCTGCCGATGTCCTAGGTGCCGCCGGCGCTCTTGGTGTTGATGGGGCGCGCGTAGGCGCAGGTGCGGTAACATCTTGCCCGCCGTTCTGTGCCGTCAGGCTTCGGGCCGCCGTATTGAATGCGCTTACCAAGTCCTGCCTCACTCGCCCATTCTGGACCAGATTACCGCCGGCTTTCAAGGTATTGAATTGCGCTTGGGTCAGTCCCAGCCGTTCTGCAGTATAGTTTTCGTCTCTAAATTCAATTCCCCTCTTTATTCTAAGGTACATTTCCGCATCAAGATACCCGTCACCACCCCGCGTTCTTCCTTGCGTTGTATTGTACACCGCAATCTTGGCACGCAAATCGTTCGCATATTCGTCGCCGCTTACATTCCATCTAATTCCACCGCCGATATGAACCGTATGAGCTGCGCGCTCGGCCGCGGTCATGGGGCCTGTACCTGCAGGAGCTGCAGGTACCACAGCCGGAGCTTCAGGTTGAACTGCCGGCGGCGGTTCTGGTGGTTGGTTCCGTGCCCGTTCCTCTGCTGCAGCTTTTAGCCGTTCCCATACTGAAACTGCTCCTGCTGCTATTCTATCCCATATACCTGGCGACGGTACGTTAGGTACATTGCCTGGGTCTGGTCGTGGTACGTCGACCCTTGGCCCTGAAGGCAATTGCGGCATTATGCTGTCTAATATTGGGGTGGCGCTAGACACAGGAGGCATTATACCATCTAATACGGGGGTAGCGCTGGGCAGCTGTGGCATTATGCTGTCTAATATAGGAGTAGCGCTAGACACAGGAGGCATTATACCATCTAATACGGGAGTGTTCATTTTTTCTCCTATTTTATAAAATTGGGGTAAGTCAACGGCTATCTGTTGATTTACCCCGGGCTAGCTATCTTTATCTAGTTTTAGATTCGTTATATCTTCTCACGAACTCTGCGTCTCCTTCTGACCTAATTTGTGCGTCAGCCGCTGCTTCGGAGATATTTTGCTCAGCCATTCTCCTTTGTCTATCCGCCACAGCAAATCTTTGCATGCTTTGCTGCTCAGGTGTCAGTTGCTGCGTGACACCGCCCGAAACAACCTGTTGGTTTGTATTTGTGCTTGCTTGCCTTGGATTAAGCCAACGGTCGACAGCTACTGCGGTAACTGCTGTGCCAGTTATTACACCAGTTGCTATCAAAACGTTCCTTATGGCATTTGCATTTTTTGCAAGAAGATTTGGGTCTCTAGCTATTCCCGTTTCAAATGCTAATCTCGTGGCATCATCTGCGAACTTTAGTACACCCTGGTCTATCAGTGCTTGCGTCAGCTTTTTCGCGGTAACCAGTGCATCTCTTACTGCCATTTTTACTCTCCTTTTTAAAAGTTAACTGTTTGGATTAAACTTACATAACCAAAAAGTACAATATAATTATTAATAAAACGTTTATAGGGAAATAATTTTCTAAAATTTTTCGACCGAACTTTCCGCGCTTTGAAAATATCCCCTTGCGCGCCGGACAAAGTCGTGTATAATGGATTTTGTTATTGCCATTAAGGAGTTACCATGTCAAAAGAAGAAGTTCTGGAATTCAGCGGAGTGGTCATCGACAACCTGCCCAATGCCGAGTTCAAGGTCCAGCTTGAAAACGGCCATGTCATACTGGCCAGGATTTCCGGCAAGATGCGGCACAACCATATCCGCGTGACTGTCGGTGATAAAGTTACGGTTGAAATGACGCCATACGACCTGACCAAAGGCCGCATAAGCAGACGCGGGACTTGATTTACCCCGCCCGATCACGGTTTCGATTGGGCCTGGCAGCAATCGGTTGGGTGTTGTCTGTTTCTTCAGATGGTACAGGTACAGTTAGAAGAAAATCCAGAAGCGGTGTATCAGAAACAACCTGAGATTCAATTGTTGGATTACGCACCACACTGCCATTATCCGATCTTCTTAAACCGAGTTCTTCAAAAAGCTCCTCTTCGAAACTTCTTTCATTAGTTTCCGTTGTTTCCGCTGTTGCCGGTGTTGTTGGTTTTACCAGTTCATTTACCACTGCTAGCCCTCCCATTACACCAGCGGATAATGGGTTTGAAGTCGCGCCAATCATGGTATTGGTTACTATGCTTACTGGCCCTTCTGGTATTGGTGTTGTTTCTTTAATTGCTGCGCCCCCTAATGCAATAGCGACTCCTGTTGGTCCAAAGAATGTGGAGCATAATACGGATAGGCCATGCCTTTGTATTAACCCACCAACTAATTCATCTCTCTTTTGCGTTTCGACTATGTCCTCGGCCATCGTAAGGCCGCCGGTATAAAATCCGTTTTGCTGGGCAAAATTTATATGATTCTGAGTAACGTTAAATATCCGGTCTTCCGTGGTAAGAGTATTATTTTGTATTCTTCCGACTATATCAAGGAAGTTTCTGTTGCCGGGAATTCTTTCTATCTCTTCCGGCGTTAGAATGGCTAGCATTTCTTGTGCTGCGGGAGGTTCTAATTCGCCTGCACGCGCAAGCTCTGCCATCTCACTAAATAACATTGTAGGCTTACGACGGAGTATATCTCTGGCTCTAAGTAGATTTTCACGCCTTTCAGCATATTCTTCATCTGTCATAATTTCTGGTTGGTTTGATTGAGTATTCATTCTTCATCCTTTCGTAATTATTCCTTATATTTAACCATCAACATCAAAAACAGACGCGTTAACAAAGGGTAAAACGGGCAGGGGGCTTGAACTAACAAGCCCCGCAATGCGCTATGAGTTGTTTCTGCCGATTGAATCTAACATTCTTCGCTGCCTGGCCCTTCTCTCCTCATGAGTTTCGTTTTCAGGCGGCGCCTCATACTGCGGCGTTACCGTAACCCCAGTTCTTGCACCGCTTGGGTTAGCTGATTCCCGTATCCGTGTTGGATTTGCTGTCTCGCCGCCTTCAGGTGTACGTCCGATTTCGCGAACAGCTGCCGCTGTCGCTTGCTCTGCTGCACGCCG
>WRDZ01000061.1 GCA_009779595.1 Alphaproteobacteria bacterium
AAGCCGTAATCGCCAAAAAGGTGACGCCGGTCGTCATATGCGAAGCCTTGAATTCGCAGGAAATCGGCGCGGGGCTATTGCGCGATATTCTTGATTCGAAACAATGATGAAGTAAAGAGCCTTGGAAGCCGCCGACCAAAAGCGCATAAAATCCTGCGGGCTTTCGGTTAAGGTGGTGGCAGTATGAAAAGAACCACGGTTCCGTCCAGTGACCGCCCCTTTGACATGCTTGTAGCCCCCGGAATATATCCTAATCTAGCGCGCATCCAAAGCCTGTGTTTACACTAGCACGCCGGTCCGGGAAAGTCAACTGCAAAAAAGGTTTTAGGCCGAAGCTATCTTATGATGCAGTTCCCGCTTAACGCATGGTACAGCTGGCTGCACAGCATCCTAAGGCGGTCGGGGTTGTCGGCCACCATCAGGCGATAGAATGTTTCCCCGCTTGGAAGGGCGACCTCTTTTACCTGAGGCTCGTAACCGCCAAGGAACGGATGGTTCGCCAGCAGCCTGCGCCAGCCCGCCATGGCCGAGTCGCGCGTGTTGTACGCGGCCAGCTGCAGCATGTTGTTGACCTCTTCGGAAACCGTCATGGGAGCGGTTTGCACTATCGCAAACTCTTCGTCCTGGGTCAGGCTTGACTGGGGCCGCTGGCGGCTTGCCAGCAGCGACACAGGCTCGTCCTGCCCGTCCGGCAGCACTTGCCGCGCCTGCCTGGTCATGCCCTGCACATTGGCCGATTCCAAGAACCTGGGAGTGGACTGATGCCCGCTTGCCTTGCCCGCGATATAGCCGGCCTGCACAAGGTCCGCCGTAGCCGAACCAAGCCGCGCCGTCGCGAACAAACGCTCTGTCCGGGCGCGTACGAATTCGTTCGTCAGGGTGCCTTCCGGAGTAAGCCCCGAAGTCGTCACAGCCTCTTCGGCCTGCCGCGCGATATTGGCCGAGGCATTGACCACGCCATAATGGTTCTGCGCCTGCCTAAGCATGTCCGCCGCGATATCGGTCTGGGTCACCGCCAGCATGGCCGCCGGCATATGGAAAACCCTTGGCGCCCCGCTGTCGCGGGTCTGTATCGCCGACAACGATGCCTGCAGCCCGGTGGTGGCCGCCCCGCCCGCCCTTCTGCCGCCCGGAAGCGACGGAGTGTCGGGCATGATGGCCGCGATTTCCTGGCGTATCTGCGAAACGTTCGTCAGGCTCTCGTCGTTCAACATCCTGATTTCCGGGCGCATCCTTAAAGCGAACCTGTCCATTTCATCGCCGGACCTGCCAAGGATTTCGTGGATATTGTCCCCGGCCATGACCAGCCTTATCGAAGCGTCGTTGTCCGCGTTTATAAGGCTTGTCAAATCCAGCTTTGCCCACGCCTTTTCCTGGCGCAGCACGTTTATCTGGTCGCGCGCCCTGATAAGGCTTTGCATATATGCCGTGACGTCCCTGTTGCCGTCGGCGAACCCGGATATCTTGTTTATCGACACAGTGACCTCTTTGTCCAAAGCGTCTATCTTGTCGGCCATGTTCTGGAAGGCAAGATAGCGGTAAAAAGCCCGGTACGCGTCAAGGATAATCGTGTCAACGGCCTTGTCCCTTACGAACTCTTCTATCTGCCTTTCAGGGGTCCCCTGCCTGCGCATGTTGCGCACGGTAACGTAAGTCAATGCCAGCTCGCCGGCCTGCCATGCGGTTTCAAGGTTGTCCGAGCCCGTGGACCTGCCGCCGTGCCTGGCCTGCCCGGCGCGCAGGCTTTGGCTTACCCCAATCATCTTGTCAAGGTTCTGCGCGGGCGGCGATGCCGAAAAATCCTGTCCAACAAAGCTTTGCAGCACGGCCATGCGGGCGTCCGCATTGACTATAACCGCGCGCGCGACCGCTTCATGCAGCCTCAGAGTCGCGCCGACTTCCTCGGTCGGCCGGGCAGCGGCCGGCTGCGTGTCCTGCACCGCGGGCACGACGGGAACCGCCGAATCCTTTTTGGACGAGCATGCGACCAGGGCGAATCCGGCAAATAAAACTGTTGTGATCTTCAGCATGAAAACCTCCTAAAAACGGCAGTTTCACTTACTTTTATGGGTTAAAACTGCCCTCTACATACCTACAGTATATGTAAGCGTCAACGCCTTGTCCACCTCTAACTTCAACAAGTTCCCAGCCGACGGTTACTTCCGTGCCCGCTGGCAGGTCCCCGCCATCGGTAATTTGATTAGGCATCCTGTCTATCGTCTGGGTCCGTATGATAAAGTCGCCGCCGGTGGCTCCGCCTACCCTATACGTATGGTTGTCGGAATCGCGGCCTATTTGCGCGAACTGCGCGACAGGCACGCGGATGAAAAGGAACGGCGGCTGGTCGTATGTTATCGCGCTGTTGGCCGCGCAGGGGCTGGGGTCGCACCGCGGCGTCTTGGACAGCAGCGCCCATCCTCTTTCCATCGGGCAGTCCGACGACGCGAACACTCTTTCCAGGCCCCTGAACGGGGTTGAATCGCCTTGTTGCAGCACACTTACCTCCGCGGCACTGCATGTTTCAAAAGCAATAAAGTTGCTGTTTGTTGTACCTGTATTAACCGGCGAATCAGGAGCGCGCTGCCTAAGCAGGGTTCTATTGCCTATGTTTCCTTCTGCAAAGCGCAAGTACAGCGCATCGCCCTGGCAATAGCCGCTGGCCCCGGATTCGGTAGCCCCGGCAACCCCTATAACAACATCCAATATCGAGCACCGTATCGTGTTGTACACCCTTGAAAAGCCAAGCCTTTCCAGGAAATGCGCCCTTGTCACGGAATTAAGCACAGTCTCGTCATGCACTCCCGGATGGGGCGTCCGTACGAACTGGAATCTGGTCGCTGGCTGCGGGGTTGTCTCTGCACCCCCTCCCCCACTAATCGGGCTTATGAACGAGCCAGACAAAGCATTGTTGTTGGCGGTCCCGAACCCGATGGCAAATGCTGGTATGCGCAGTTGTGCGGGAGATATCTGTGAACTTCCGGTATGTATATTAGCCTGGTATGTCGTCAGCGGCAGATAATCCGGATGGGGCCAGAAGCAGCGCAGGGTTTCAAACCATTCTCTTCTTTTTGCCGTGTCCGACAAGTCCGGAATAATATTAGGGAATCTGGTAGGGCACCCGCTTCCGCTTTGCCGCAACGAAATCGCCGGCACAAACCCTGCCGGGCATGTTGGGCGAAGCTGGCCGTCGGACTGCCGTCTGGCTCTGCGCCAGTCATTGCCGCCATGATGCACGAACCCCGGAGCGGGTATTATATCGGCCTCGCGCACATTGCGCTGTATGCTCATAAGGCTAAGCCTGGGCATAAGTTCGGACAAAAGCTGTCCGCCCGCGGCGCGTATCCTTACGTCGCGCATTATCGAGGTCTGGTCCGGCCTCATGCCGAACATGGGGACGATGTTGCCATCGTCATCAAGCACGTGCGGTATATCGTGACCCAAGGGAGTACGCCCCACGACAAGCGCGCCTTCGCTGAACGCAGTGGCTTCCCCTGGCGAAAACGTTGTGCTGAACGGCTCTTGATATCTGGTGAACCTTATCTCTCCGGTGGCGCCGTCGATTGTGATTGTCGCATTGTCCGGATTCCCGCCTATATCGAACAGCTGGATAATCCCGCCCGTATCTCCGGTGGCGTTCCTCCTGCTGAAAAACTCCATGGCCACCGGGCCGCCCCGCTCATGCATGACAAGTATGTGCCTGGCGTCGGCTTCGTCGATGTTGACAATGTTGTTGCCGGCCATGTCTATGCGCGTCATCATCTTGTTCGCGTCGGGGAATCCCGGGATATGCTGGCGGTACAGCACATTCCTGTTCAGCTGGTCGGCAAGGCCTTTGTACACGACCAGAGCCACGTTGCCGTGCTCTGGGAACCGGGGCCTGTTGTCAAAGGTTCTGGCGCCCTCGAAAACATTGCGGATATCCATGCTCCACGCGCCCTGGTTGCCTAAAATGTCGCCTATTGGGCCGCCGGTGGTAAGCAGGGGGTGGTCCCTCACCACCCCGGCGTTGAACCCCAATAAGCCGGTTATCTGGGCTGCGCGCATGCTTGTATCGACATGCTGCAGGCGTTCGGGCTTTCTGGTGAATATAATCCCGCTGACGACCTTGCTGTCCAGTATTTCGTGGTTTTCCCCCATACCTTGGCTTGCACGCTGTGCCGCAACGCCGATTTCGCGCCTTTCGCGCCGTATGGCTATCTCATAGTCTTCGAACAGCCTGCCCCTCATGCGGATTCTTGCCCTTGCCGGGTCGTACATTCCCATAGGCAGGAAATTGGACAGCTTCCCCATTGGGATGATGATTGTGTCGCCTTGCCCGGGTAGGGGAAACTTTGCCAATTCCAGTCGTTCGGAACCGCCGGCCGAAGGCAGCGTCCTGTGCTCGGCAACGTCGCTTGTGCTTGTCAAAATCCCGTAATGCTCCTCGATATAGCGGCGCACCGCGTCCGACACCGCCCTCATCTGCGCGGCGATGATGACGTTTTCCGTTTCCTCCATGCGGGTGACCATTTTCCTGTACAATATCGGCAGCACCGCCATTATAAGGGCAAGCACCACAAGGGCCTCAAGCAGCCCTCGCCCCCTCTGACATTTTTTGTTCGCGTTGGCCATGGTTATGTTATCTCCTTAATCCTTCGAATGCTTCGGGGATAAAGCGGCAATACACGTCCGCATTCACCCTTCTGCCCTCTTGCACGCTGAGCCTCCAGCCCGCTGTAGCTGCCTGCGTCCCCGTCCCGGCAGCAGCAGGTATAGTCTGTTCTATAGGCACGTAACTGAAAATTGTGTGGCTCGACATCGGCCCAGTCACTTTATGCGCGTC
>WRDZ01000062.1 GCA_009779595.1 Alphaproteobacteria bacterium
TAGAAATAGACGAAACTGGTGGCCTGCACAAGGATAAGCGGCAGGAACAAAAGCAAGCCTATGCGCATTTTCAGGCTTTGCGGCAGTATCTTGCGCTTAAGCTGGAAAATCAGCCTGTCGGTTTTTCGCCCGAAACGTATCTGCATGTCATTGAACCCTTAAAGCATAGCCTTTGGCCCGCACGCTTTGTATTATATGCGGGTCGTCAAGGCGTTTGCGCAGGCGGGTGATTTGCACGTCGACCGCGCGCGGGTTGTTTTCGGTGTTGGTGGCGATGGCCAGCTTTTCACGCGAAACTGGCTCTCCCAAAGAGGCGATAAGGGTTTCAAGGGTTGCGCGCTCGGTCATGGAAAGCGAAATCTTCCGGCCGTCTTTCGACAGTTCGCGCAGGCCGAAGTCGTACACGAAGCTGCCGAACTGGGCTTTCGTCTTGGCGGCCGGCTGAAGTTTCGAGCGCTTCAACACGCTGGTTATGCGAAGGCAAAGCTCTTTGGGCTCGAACGGTTTTGGCACATAATCGTCCGCCCCTGTTTCAAGCCCTTTTATGCGGTCGGCGGTTTCTCCCATGGCGGTCAGCATTATGACCGGTGTTTGGCTGCCGCCTTGCCGCAGGGTTTCCAGCAGTTCAAGCCCGCTGATTTTGGGCATCATCAGGTCAAGGATGATAAGGTCGGGTATGAAAATCGACAATACTTCCAAAGCCTTTTCCGCGCCGTCCGCGGTGCTGACCATGAATCCCTGCTCGTCCAGATAGGTGGCAAGAAGTTTGCGCAGCCGCTGGTCGTCGTCAACAACCAGTATGTGCGGCTTTTCGTCAGTCATCCAAATGCTCAAGCGCCGAGCGCAGATAATCGTACCCCGTAATCACCGTCAAGATTGCGGCCACCCACAGCAGTATGCCGCCGATAATGGGCAGCTGCCAGCCGTCCACCGGCGGAGTGTCGCCTATTATAAGCACCGGCAGCGCGATAAGCTGGAACGCGGTCTTGTACTTGGCAAGCTTGGTCACCGGCATGCCGACCCGTATCTCGGCCATGAATTCGCGCAGGCCGGACACCAGGACCTCGCGGCACAGTATGATTATCGCCGGTATAAGGAAGCCCTGCCCAAGCCTTTGGTTGTACGCCAGTATCAGCAGCACGGAGGCCACCAGCAGCTTGTCCGCGATAGGGTCAAGTATTCGTCCCAGCCGCGTGCTCTGCCCCCAAAGCCGCGCAAGGTACCCGTCGAAATAATCGGTCACGGCCGCGACAATGAACAGAAACGCGGCCACCCACGGCCAGTGCGAGTGGACGTTTTTCCCATAGAACGCGAAGATGATGAACGGGATAAGCAGTATCCGGAAAAAAGTCAGCAGGTTGGGAACATTCATGTGCTTTATTTTTATCATCTTTGCCCTCTGTAATATGATTTAATATAACCGACTGGATATGATGATAACCTATTCGTGCAGAAAATCATATAGCTTTTTTGCAATTTTTTTGCTAAGCCCCGGAACAGCAGCTATTTCCTCGGGCGAAGCGGCTTTCACCGCCTTGACCGAGCCGAAATGCTCAAGCAAGGCATGCTTGCGTGCGGCCCCGATGTGCGGAGCGTTGTCCAGCGAATTGTTGAAAACGGCTTTCTGGTGGCGCGATTTGCTTGAGCCCACGGCAAAACGGTGGGCCTCGTCGCGCAGCCGCTCGATGAACAGCAGCAGTTCGGGTGGCGTTTCCACGGCCTGGCCGTTATTATAGACAATCGGCGGATTGCTTTCGGATATGGATATTATGCAGGCGCTGTCGCCCAAAGCCTGCTGCGCGGCGTTGTATTGGGCGATTCCGCCGTCGATTATGTACAGGTCGGGCAGGTTCGGGTATTTAAGGCGGCGGGCCAGCACCTGCTGCATGCTGGCGATGTCGTCGCCGTGCGTTTCCAGGTTGAACCGCCGGTATGACTTTTTATCGAATCCCTGGCTTGTAGCCACAACCATGGCCGCGACAGCCGACGCGCCCTGGATATGGCTGTTGTCATAGATTTCAATGCGCTCAAGCTTTTCAAGGCCAAGGAACGCGGCCAGCTTTTCCGTCAAGACCTTGAAGTTGGCCGCTGCCAGAAGCTTGCGCTCTAATGCCTCTTTCGCGTTAAGCTCGGCCTTTTCAGCCAATGCGCGGCGGTTCCCGCGCTGGGCGGCCGACAGTTTCACGCCAAGGGCTTGGGTGATTACGTCCATGTTCTCGATGGGCTGCATAAGTATGATTTCTTTGGGCTTGTTGTCAGGGGTGTAAAACTGCCCGATAAAGGATTCGATTGGCTCTTCAGATTCCTCGGCCACAAAGTTATAGGTTCCGGCAAGCTTTTCAGCTCGGATGAACATCACGCTTATGCATATCATCTGGTTCTGCTGCACCCACCCTATGACGTCGGCGTCGAATATCCCGCGCATGGCATCGCCGGATTGGCGCTGTATGAAGTTCAGGGCCTTCAGCCGGTCGCGCAGGACCATGGCCTCTTCATAATCCTGAGCGCGCGATGCGGTGGTCATGTCCTTGGCCAGCTGCTCTTGCATGGGGATGGCCGAGCCCTTTATGAAAGCGGTCACGTCGCGCACAAGCCGGGAATATTGGTCCTGCTTTATCATGTCCACGCACGGGGCGCAGCACCGCTTTATCTGGTATAAAAGGCACGGGCGCGAGCGGTTGTTGAAAACGCTGTCCTTGCACG
Source organism: Alphaproteobacteria bacterium (assembly GCA_009779595.1). Taxonomy (GTDB): domain Bacteria; phylum Pseudomonadota; class Alphaproteobacteria; order WRDZ01; family WRDZ01; genus WRDZ01. The sequence goes on from WRDZ01000062.1 coordinate 2,704, forward strand.
AGCGCAGAAGGAAGGCCTTTTGCAGCATGGCCAGCGTCGATGTCACGTCCCCTGCGTTGGTGAACGGGCCGAAATACTCGTGCCTGGGGCGCTTGGCTCCGCGGTATTTGTAAATGCGCGGGTATGCGGGAGCAAGGTCTATGGCGATATAAGGGAACGATTTGTCGTCCTTCAACAGTATGTTATACCGCGGGGCAAGCTGTTTTATAAGCTGGTTTTCGATAAGGAAAGCTTCGGCCTCGGACTGGGTGACCACGAACTCCATGCGCGCGGTGTGGGACACCATTATCGCAAGCCTGTACGACAGGCGGTTGGGCTGGGTATAGCTGGCGACCCTCTTCTTAAGGCTTTTCGCCTTGCCGATATACAAGGCGTTATCCTGCTTGTCCCACATCTGGTACACCCCCGGTTTGTCCGGCAGCGCCTTAAGCTGGGATTTGATTACGCCAATGCCCTTCAATAGCTCGGTCATACGTTTATTTTACAATAAAGACCGCCGGCAAGTCAACTATGGCCTGCCGGCAGCGGATTTAAAACAAGAGGGATGTTATTTCTTGTTCAAAGTGTCCTTAAGGCTTTTGCCTGCCTTGAACGCGGGACGCTTGCGGGCAGGAATCTTCAGCTTCGCGCCGGTGCGCGGGTTGCGGCCTTCGGTCGCCTTTCTTTCGGTGACATAGAATGTGCCAAAGCCGATAAGACCAACTTTCAAGCCTTTCTTCAAAGCCGCGGTGATGACTTTCAAAAGGCTTGCTATCACGCGGGCGACATCGGCCTTGGATACTTTTGCATCTTTGGCAACGGCGTCAATCAATTGCATTTTATTCATTTCATAATCCCCTAGGTTAGATAAAAGTTAGGTAAACCGTTATGGTCCCCATGAACCATAGCCCTACATAAACACTAAAAAGCTATGCAGTCAATAGTTTTTATCAAAAATTTGTGGATATTTGCGTCGTATAGAAGGGATTCGCGTAAGAATATATACTTTCTGGTTGTAATATAGTATTATAAATCAATAGCATAACAATAACCGCAATATTTTATTGCGCGGTGAAATAATGTCGTTGCGCCAAGGATAAGCGCCAAACAGCGCCCATGATTATTACGGATATGTTAAAAAATATTTTGCAATGTCGCATATAGTATGATAAATATCGGAAAGTGTGATTTTATTTATTCTTTAATTTATGGAGATTGAAAGCCATGAAAATGTCAGCCGTGCTTTTTCTGGAAACTATTTGCCTCAAGGCTATAGAGGCGAAAAAAACCATTGTCCTGCCCGAATATGACTGTCAGCGCATACAGGATGCTGCCAAAGCTGTGGAAGAGCGGGGAATCGCCAAAATCATCCTTCCGCGCGATGTGAAGAACAGCCCGGATTTCGACGAATTCGTACAGACATACTATGAGCTTCGCCGCGAAAAAGGGGTGACCCTGGACCAGGCGCGCGAAACCATGGCCGACCCAAGCTTCTTCAGCACCATGATGGTCTACAAGGGCAAGGCTGACGGCATGGTGGCGGGCGCCGAGCACACTACGGCCGCGACTATCCGCCCGGCTTTGCAGTTCGTAAAGACCAAGCCCGGCGTGACCCTTGTTTCAGGCGCCTTTTTCATGTGTTTGAACAACACGGTGTGGGTTTTCGCCGACTGCGCGGTCAACCCGTCGCCGAACGCCCAATGCCTGGCCGAGATTGCCGTTGAAACCGCGGCCACAGCCGCTGCATTCGGCATAGAGCCGCGGGTCGCCATGCTGTCGTACTCGACGGGCAAATCTGGGCAGGGGCCGTCGGTCGACATGGTGCGCCAGGCCACGGAAATCGCCCTGAAGATTAACCCGTCTTTGATTATCGACGGGCCCATACAATTCGACGCGGCAGTGGACCCGGCCACCGCAAAGCTTAAGCTGCCCGATTCCAAGGTCGCCGGCCAAGCCACGGTGTTCGTTTTTCCCGACCTGGACGCAGGGAATATCGCGTGCAAGGCGGTCCAGCGTTCGACAGGCTGCCTGGCAATCGGACCGATTTTGCAGGGGCTTAACAAGCCCGTCAACGATTTATCGCGCGGATGCACGGTGGACGATATAATAAACACGATTGCCGTCACCGCAGTTCA
>WRDZ01000063.1 GCA_009779595.1 Alphaproteobacteria bacterium
ATTCACTCAGGACGACGCCCATATATACTGCACGCCGGACCAGCTGGAAAGCGAAATCCAGGGAGTGATTACTTTCATGCTGGGCATATACCGCGACTTCGGCTTAGAGGACGTGCGCATAATGCTTTCCACGCGCCCGGAAAAATACATCGGCGAAAAATCGCTGTGGGACAAGCTTGAAAAGACGCTGGCCGGGTCGCTTGAAAAACTTGGGCACAAGTACGAAACCGACGAAGGCGCGGGCGCGTTCTATGGCCCCAAGCTTGACTTTCAGGTCAAGGACTCTTTGGGGCGCTTTTGGCAGCTGGGCACCATACAGGCCGACATGAACCTGCCCGAACGGTTCGACATACATTACATCGGCGAGGACGGGGCAAAGCACCGCCCAATAATGCTGCACCGCGCGCTTATGGGCTCGATTGAGCGGTTCCTTGGCGCGTACCTGGAAATCACGGCGGGCATCCTGCCGTTCTGGGTCGCTCCGCTGCAGGTCGTGGCCGCCACGATTACCGGCGAGGCGAACGATTACGCGGAAAAGGTCGTGGACGCGCTGAAGATGGCGGGGATTTCCGCACAGGCCGACACGCGCAACGAAAAAATCGGCTATAAGATACGCGAGCACAGCCTTGCCAAAATCCCGCTTATGGTGGTGCTTGGCAAGAAAGAGGCCGCGGAAAACAAGGTCACGCTGCGCCGCTTGGGCAGCGAGGCGCAGGAAACAATGGATTTGCGGCAGGCGCTCGATTGCTTGAAAAAGCAGGCCGCGTTGCCGGGCATAAGGTATCAACATTAAAGGAGTAGGGACATAGCTATCAACGACAAAAAGGGCGGGCTGCCGTTCAAACGTGAAAAGGACAAGGACGAGCCGCGCGCCAACACCGAAATAACCGCCTTTGAAGTGCGGTTGATAGGTGCCGACGGCAGCAACATAGGCGTCATCACCACGCGCGAGGCTTTAAGGATGGCGCGCGACGCAGGAATGGATTTGGTCGAGATTTCCCCGGGGGTCGTTCCCCCGGTGTGCAAAATCCTGGATTTCGGCAAGTTCAAATACGAAAGCCAGAAACGCAAGAACGAGGCCAGGAAAAAGCAGAAAACCATCGACATCAAGGAGCTGCAGCTTTCGCCCAACACGCAAGAGCACGATTTCCAGGTGCGCATACGCTCGGCCAAGAGGTTCCTGGAAGACGGCGACAAGGTCAAGTTCATCATCAGGTTCAGGGGCCGCGACATAGCCTACCAGAACCGCGGCGTGGCGATTATGGAAAGGATATGCGAACTGCTTAAGGACCTGGCCAAAGTCGAGGTCGCGCCCAAGGCCGAAGGGCGGCAGATGATGATGATAATCACTCCCATTCCAAGCGCCGGCGGGCCGAAACAGGCGCCTGACGGCAAATAACAAAACGCCCTGCCGCCAAGCGGTCTGCAAGACACGCGCGCCGCCCGCCTTGAAGGCGGCGCACCACACCCCCCTATTTTCCTCTTGACAGGGAATCGGCAAAAGCGGAAATTAACCGTTTTTTGCCAAAAGTCGCAAGTTTTCCATAAATGTCGCGGCTTTTGCCGGATATGCCGCTAACCGGCGGGTAATATATTGATTTTGCTACATAAAACTGTACGGGTTTATGTCCACGCGCACGGTTATGTCCTTGTGCGCAGGAACCCGTTTCAGCCAGTCGGCCAGCAGCGCCTGTATGTTCACGCTCCTGGCCGTTTTCAACAAAAACCTGTACCTGAATTGCCCGCGCAGCTTGTATAGAACCGCCGGAGCCGGCCCCAAAAGCTTCACGTTCTCGTTCGCGTAATGCGCGAAAACCGCTGACAAATCCTTGCATATGGCCAGTATCCTGTCCACGCTTGGCCCCGAGATTATCACCGCAGCAAGCCATCCGAACGGCGGAAGCATAAGCGCTTGCCGGCCTTGAATTTCCGCGGCCCACAGCGGATTAGCATTGCCCGACAGCAGCGCGCTTACTATCGCGGAATCCGGATTATGGCTTTGCACCACCACTTTCCCGGGTTTTTGCGCCAGCCTTCCTGCGCGCCCCGCAACCTGCGTAAGCACCTGGAAACTGCGCTCGGCCGCGCGCAAATCCCCCGTGTTCGCGCCGAAATCCGCGTCGATTATCCCCACCAAAGTCAGCTGCGGAAAGTTATACCCCTTTGCCAGCATCTGCGTCCCGACCAGCACGTCTATTTCGCCATTAGTCATTTGATTGATAATGGTTTCCGTCTGTTTCCCGATATAGTCGCTGGCCATGACCCGGACACGCGCGTCCGGCAGGATTTCCTGCACTGCGCGGGCTACCTTTTCCACGCCGAATCCCACGCTTATCATCTTGTCTTCGGCAGTGCAAAGCGCGCAAACCTGCGGCATATCCGCATTGTGCCCGCAATAATGGCACATCAGCCTGGCGTGCTTTTCATGCCATACCAAAGCTGACGCGCAATCCGGGCACCCGACCGCCTGCCCGCATTTTCCGCATAAAATCAACGGAGTGTGCCCCCGCCGGTTCAGGTACATTATGGACTGCTGCCCGGCCTCGAAAGTTTGGCGCAGCTGCTGTTCCAGCTCTTGGGAAATCACGCGGTTTTCCTTGTCCTGCCTGCGCATGTCGACCGCGATGATTTGCGGCATGACCGCGTCGTCGTACCTTTTGTCAAGGAAAACCTGCGCATACTTGCCGCCCTGCGCGTTTATCATGGTCTCCAGGCTTGGCGTAGCGCTGGCCAGAACCACCGCCGCCCCGGTCATCTTGCCCAGCATTACCGCCGCGTCGCGGCCGTGGTAAATGGGCGCGTCCTCTTGCTTGTAGGCGTGGTCGTGCTCTTCGTCGACCACTATCAGGCCAAGGTTTTTCAGCGGCAGGAACAGCGCGCTGCGGGTGCCCAAAAACACCCGCGCGTCCCCGTTCATCGCGGCCTGCCACGTCTTGCCGCGCCCCAAATCCGTCATGGACGAGTGCCACACCATCACATCATCGAAATGCTTGGCAAACCTTTGTTTCAGTTGGGAGGTCAGCGCTATCTCCGGCACCATGACCAAGGCCTGTTTGCCTTGCTTTAACGCCTTTTCAGCAGCTTTAAGATAAACCTCTGTCTTGCCCGAGCCCGTGACCCCGTTCAAAACGTTCACCTTGAACCCACCGGTTTCCATGCCCTCAAGCGCAGCCTGCTGCCCCGGCGTAAGGGTTATCGGGCAAACCTCGGCCTGCGCATCCATTTGTTTTTTCGGCCTTTTTTCAGTCTTGTCGAGCGCCTTGGGCAAGCACCCGCGCAAAACCATGCCCAAAGGAGTCATGTTGTATTCGGCCACCCACTTGATGAACTGCGGCATATGCGCCGGCATTTGGCCTAAAACCTGAGCGACCGGCTTCAGGCTTTCCGGCGCGTCGTCCGTCTTGCCCCATACGATGCCGTACGTGAAACGCGCTCCGAAAGGCACTTTGACAATCGCTCCGGCCGGCAAGTCCTGCCCGCATTCGTACGCGAACGAACGGTTCATCGGCAGAGGCAGCAAAACATGGACTGTTGGCAACGCGTTCCCTTTGGTGTATAGTCTGGTTATGACACAGAATACACCCATAGCGCCCCATATTCAAGCTTTGATAAACGACTGGGCCGACCACATGAAACTTGTAAGGAATCATGCGGATTTGACGGTCGTCAACTACAGGCTTGACATAGAAAAGTTCGCCCGTTATATCGACGGCAAGGACCTGGCCAAGCTGACCCTGCGGGATTTCCGCAATTTCCTTGGCAGCCAGGAAGCCGGCCAGGCAAGCGCCGCCTCGCTTAAACGCTGTCTGTCCGCGCTGAAGAACTGGTTCAAGTGGCTGGAAAAATACGCGGGCATACGCAACACGGCCATTATAACCGTAAGGACGCGCAAGCCCAGGGCCGCTCTGCCGCGCCCCATCGACGCCCAGACCATAGACGAAATGCTTGCCTCGCTTGACGAAACCGACAAGCCTTTGAGGAACAGGGCGCTTGTCACCCTTTTGTTCGCAACCGGCCTGCGCATTTCCGAATGCCTGTCCCTGAAAATCAAGGACATGTCGCGCGATTTCCTGACCATAACCGGCAAGGGCGGCAAGGAACGGATTGTGCCCGTCATACCCGCCGCGCGCCAAGCCGTGGAAAGATACTTGGAAACCAGGCCCGGGGACTCGGCCGACGCGCTGGTTTTCCCGTTCACCGCGCGCGAGGCGCAGAACATGGTCAAACGGGCGCGCGAAAAGCTGGGGCTGCCCGACACCGTGACCCCGCACGCGCTGCGCCACAGCTTTGCCACGGCCCTGCTGAAGAACGGGGCTGACCTGCGCGTCATACAGCAGCTGTTGGGGCACTCAAGCCTGACGACAACGCAGCGCTATGCCGAGCTTGACATAAAACAGCTGCTGGACGTGCACGGCAAGGCCAAGCCCGAATCCGTGGTTAAATAGCAAGATAATCCTATTAATCCAAAAACGCTTATCCTCATTCCCCTTGACGCTTCCAGTCCCCTTTAAATACATGTCAAGCCAAAATTTTCTTGCGCTATTGAATTCATTGCCATAATATAAAATAACACGAAAGCAAAATGGTGTTTAAGATGGACTATGAATCTATTGTTTCGGAAATCGAACGGCTTTTCAAAGACACAAAGTTCGCCACGCTTGCGACCGCCGATAAATCCGGCGCGCCCGCCATAGGGCAAATGTGCCTGATTTCCGACGGGCTTACAATCTATATGCAGACGTACGACAGGTTTGAAAAGGTCGGGAATATCCGCGAAAACCCGTATGTCGCCATCAAT
>WRDZ01000064.1 GCA_009779595.1 Alphaproteobacteria bacterium
GGCCCCGGCCCCGGCCAGCGCCATTATGTGGGCAAAGCGCGCCCCGTTAAGCAGGAACTGCACGCCCCATATGGCGAAGAACGTGGCGGCCATGCCTATGTCCGGCTGGAAAACCAATATCACGGCGATTAACGCGCAAAGGGAAAAAGACGCAAGCAGCCACCGCCGGTCTTGCAGCTGGGCCCCGAAAGCCATAAGCCACGCGCTAAGCACCGCGAAGGCTGGCTTCAAGAACTCGGACGGCTGGATGCGGAAGCCGAACAGGTTTATCCAGCGTGCGGACCCTTTGGCAGAGAAACCGATTATCGGGACAAGCAGCACCAGCACGAAAGACGCGATGAACAATAGCAGCCCCATGCGGCGTATCCACCGCTCGTCGAACATGGAGATTACGACGATAAGTATCATGGACGGGATTATGAATATGGTCTGCCGTATCACGAAATAGTGCGACGGGAGCCGAAGCCTTGCCGCAATGGGCGGAGTAGCCGAAAACTGCAGCAGGAACCCCACCCCTATAAGCAGCATGATTGCCGCCAGAAGCCAGCGGTCGATGGACCACCACCAGCGGGCGAACGCGCTGTCCTTGCTGCGGGAGAAGCTTATCTGCTTTATGTTTCCCCGCATTTACCGCCCGATTATCATAGATGACGCGCCGACTACAGCCAAGATGAACCCGGCAATCCAGAACCGCGCAACGATTTTGGTTTCCGGCCAGCCCTTCTTTTCGAAATGGTGGTGAATGGGGGCCATAAGGAATATCCTCTTGCCGCCCGTGCGCCTGAAATACGCGACCTGTATCATTACGCTAAGGGCTTCCACGGCGAACAGCGCGCCGACAATGGCAAGCAACAGCTCTTGCTTGACCATGACAGCCAAAATGCCCAGCGCGCCGCCCAATGCCAAAGACCCCGTGTCCCCCATAAAAACCTGGGCCGGGTGGCAGTTGTACCACAAAAACCCTATGCCCGCCCCGATTAACGCGCTGTAAAACACCACAAGTTCGCCGGTGCCCGGTATATGGGGCAGGGACAGTTCGCGGCTTATGTACGGGTTGCCCGCAACATACGCGAACATTATGAAAACGGAAACCGCGATTATCACCGTGCCTATGGCCAGCCCGTCAAGCCCGTCTGTCAGGTTGACCGAGTTGGCGGTCCCCACAATCACGAACATCGCAAAAGGTATATAGAACCATAAGGCGTTGAACGACAGTTCGCGCAGGAACGGCACGAAGACCGTGGTGTCCGCCGGGGCGGCGGTTATGTGCGTGACCCACCACACCAGCCCAAGGCACGCCGAGAATTCAAGCAGCAGGCGCAGCTTGCCGGTTATGCCCAAATGGCTGCTTTTCTTGATTTTGGCAATGTCGTCGACAAACCCGATGATTGCGAAGAACAGGGCGGTAACGAACGCTATCCACACGAACTGGTTGTCAAGCCTGGCCCACAGCAGGGCCGAAGCGAACCACGCCGCTATAAGGAACAGCCCCCCAAGCGCGGGAGTCCCTGCCTTGGCAAAGTGGTCGGGCCCGATTTTGCGTATGGGCTGCCCCTTTTTCTGCAGGACCTTCAGGCGGTCTATGCACGGCCGCCCGATGGCGATGGCAATGGCAAGGGCTGTCATCATCGCCGCCCCTGCGCGTAAAACCAGCCCGAAGTTCATGAAACCTAGTAAATTAAGCATGCCGACCCCTTGTTTGAAAGCTGCTAGCATTATACTTGGCTGTGGTTAACAGATGGTAAATATAAGGGCTTAAAACGTTAACCGTTTTTAAACCAAGTTGTGGATAAAATAATAAAAGCAATTTAACTATACAGGGGGATATCATGTCCGAAAAAGAGCAGGAAATCTTAAGGGTCGGCCGCGACAAGGTAACAGGGGAGTTTATCGGGGCCATTAATGTCGGCGCTCTTTCCGGCAAGGAGTTTACCGAGGCTGACGTGCGGTTTATGTTTTATGCAAGCGATACTATTAAGGGGCTACTGGAAAAGGCAGGCGAGCTAAGCGAACCCGCAAGGGAAACGTTCCGCGAATTTTTATTAAAGACGGCGGACTTTATCGCCCCTGGCCAGTCGCGTGAAGGCAATGCCGAAGATATGACGCGCGACCCGTCGCAAGACGGCAATAAGGCAGAGAATGCCATTACTACGCCGGAAAGGGTCAATACCGACGCGCAAGAGTATGTGGCTGCGACTCCTCCGCCTCCTCCGCCGGAAGAAATCAAGGAAGAGGTGAAAGATGCCATCGAGGCCATAGCCGAGATTGCCGCGGACACGGGCTTGCCGGTCGGCTCTACCCAGGAAGTGCTGCAGGCTGCTTCGGCTATGGCCGGGGTTGCCGTGGACACGTCGGCGGGCTTGCCCCCTGGCACTACCGCCCAAGTGGCGCACCAAGTGGTGCAGGCCGCTTCGGATTTGGTTGAAACACATACTGCCGCCCACGTTGCCGAACAGAGCCAAACCCCGGGACCTGGCGCTGCCACTCCGGGGCCTGCCCCTGACATTATTGCGGACACTTTGGTTGAAGTGGTCGAGAAGAACCCGGCGCCTGTCGCGGCTGTTGATAATCAGTCTGCGCCCCAAACCCTGGACGCGATTGTTGCGGGGCTGGAAAAACCCGCACCGGATGTGTCCGTGCCTGAAACATTTGCTGAACCACCCGCCGCCGCAACTTCTGATGTTTCTGCTCCTCCGACGGAGGCCAAGCCGGTTGAAAACAACACCGCAGACCCGGCCAGTGCCGCGATGGCAGCGCTTGACAGCTCGATTAACGCCGGCACTTCAGAGAAAACCGACAGCGGCGCTGCTGTTCCCACCAAGACCAGCGAAAATCTGGAAACGCTTAAAACTCTGCACGCCAGCCTTCCCGCTCTGCAGAACGGGGGATAAGCTATACGGTAAGGCGGCGGCTTTCGCGCTTCGATGAAAGCGTGCGGCTGGGTATGTGCGCGAAACCTCCGCTGCGGCTTGCGGTCCGCGCGCTGTCGCGGGCATAGTTCACCAGCCGCGCCGCCGTAAGGTTATGGCCGGACTGTTTGGCGTGGTCCATCGCGGTAAGCTGGTTTTCGTCTTTGATGAACACGTTGACTCTGCCCTTGAAAGCGTTTAAAAGGTCGTTCATCAGCGGCTCGCTGCCTTTGATGGCCAGCAGCATGGCAAGCGTATAACCGCGCCCGCCGCGCACATTGGGGTCAAATCCCAGGCTGTGCAACACTTTCATCTTGTGCAGAGCTTCTTCATAATCGTGTTTGCCAGCCGCATCATATTCGCTGATTGTGCGGCAATAGAACCGAAGGGTTTCCAGCACCGGCACCCTGACTTTGCCGTTTTGGGCGATATCGCCGATATATGTTTCGCATGCGTCCGTAACGGTTTGGGGGGCCAATTCATTGTTGTTCTTGTGCCCGGGCAATAATCCGCCGCAAAGTTTTGTGATAAGCCTTGCCACTGCCGACCTCCAGGATTATGGTTGAATAGCCTGTATTATAACACATTTTTATTTTATTTCAAGAGGTTTTTCAGGTATTTGATACGGAGTATGGGTTACTTGGCTGCCTGTTTGTGTTTGCCGGTATTCGCGTGAGTTTCAGTTCCTATGCGCGATGTGCTTCCGTTGTCCGTGCCTTGGCCATCGGCGCGGGTATGCTTTATTATGGTTCCTTCCATCTCTTTATCGTCGAAATACCTGGCATAATCCAAAGCTGATATGCCAAGCCGGTCTTTGGCTTGCGTATCGGCTTTGCCGGAAAACGCTGTCAAAAATTCGTCCATCAGTTTTGTGTCGCCGTTGATGGCCAGCAGCATTACCGGAGTCAACCCGTGTGACGCGTCCGGCATGTTCGGGTCGAACCCGTGTTCGGGCAGGGTATGTATTTTGCTTTCTTTTGGGCGCACCATTGAATCCATGAAAATATTAAGCCCTTCCAATAGTTTTTCAGAAATATCTTCTTTATACCTGTGGCAAAGCCGGGATTTGAATGTGAATTTTTCTATGCCTTTATCGTAATAATCGGCGCCTGTTGTTATTTGCAGGAGGTGTTTGATGCTGTCGTTCTTTGCCATTTTTTATCCTTGGGAGCGATGTTGACCGTCTTCACGCTATCATACAGCGCATTTATCTTATTTCAAGAGGTTTTTTCGCGCTGGCAGGACTACTGCAGATAATTCTTAAGATACATCCCGGTATAGCTTTTCTTGCACGCAGCGATTTCTTCCGGAGCGCCCGCCGCCACGATGGTCCCGCCTTTATCGCCTCCTTCGGGCCCAAGGTCAAGTATATAGTCCGCGGTCTTTATCACGTCAAGGTTGTGTTCGATTACGACCACGGTGTTGCCCTGGTCCACAAGGGCGTGCAGCACTTCCAGCAGCTTTTCGATGTCTGCCATGTGCAGCCCGGTCGTTGGCTCGTCCAGGATGTACAGGGTTTTGCCTGTAGCGCGCTTGGAAAGTTCCTTGGCAAGCTTTATGCGCTGGGCCTCGCCACCTGACAGCGTGGTCGCCGACTGCCCCAGCTTTATGTACCCCAGCCCCACTTTCTGCAGCATCCTTATCTTGTCCTGCAGCGGCGGTATGGCCGCGAAGAACTCGGCCGCCTCGTCGACCGTGAAGTCCAGCACATCGGCGATTGACTTGCCCTTGTACTTGATTTCCAGCGTTTCGCGGTTATAGCGCTTGCCCTGGCACACGTCGCAGGTCACGTACATGTCGGCCAGGAAGTGCATCTCGATTTTAATCTGTCCGTCGCCCTCGCACGCCTCGCAGCGCCCGCCCTTGACGTTGAA
>WRDZ01000065.1 GCA_009779595.1 Alphaproteobacteria bacterium
GCGCCAGCGGCTCCGCCAGGCGGTCCGCAGGACACGCGCGTCCGCCCGCCACAAGGCGGCGCGCGCCTGTTCGCTTTCGGCTCACTTTAGCGCGCTGGCCCGGGCGGACTGCGCTATGCGTCAAATGCAGTTTTTTGCGGGCCAAAAATGAAGATGAAAAAGCTACAGGCTGTCAAGCCAGCTCGCAAATCAGCGGCACATGGTCCGAAGTGTTGGACTTCATGCGCACGGATTTGTCCACCCCCGCGTCACGCAGCCTGTCGGCCGCGCTTGGGTTCAGCAGGATGTGGTCTATCAAAAGCCCGTGGTCCGCCATGACCTGCCCGCGGCTATAGCTGTACCACGTGTACGCGACAGCATCCGGATGCACGGCACGAAAAGCGTTCGTGAACCCCAGGTTGCAGCACTGCCTGAATGCGGCCCTTACGCTTGGGTGGGCCAGCGCATTCGTCCTGTACTGCGCTATGTCGTACGCGTCCCTGTCCTCGATAATGACGTTGAAATCCCCGCCCAGCACGAACGCTGCACTGCCGTTGACCTTTGACGCGGCATACTTGTTCAAGGCCTTCATATACTCAAGCTTATAGTCCAGCTTGGTCTCCACCGGGTTGCCGTTGGGCACGTACACGTTGGCTATGGTAAGCCCGCAGGTGTCCGCCTGTATGAACCTGGCCTGGTCGTCGGCCAATCCGGGCAGCCCGGACACCACGTTGTCCAGCTTGAACTTTGAGGCAATCGCCACGCCGTTGTACGACTTCTGCCCCAGCACCGCGCAGTTATAGCCCGCCTGCTTGAACATCATGGTTGGGAACGCCCCCCACTCGCATTTTATCTCCTGCATCAGAAGCACGTCTATGTCGGCCGCGGCAAGCCAGTCAAGCACGACCTCAAGATGGGCGTTTATGGAATTGACATTATATGTGGCGATTTTAACCAAAGATTTCCTCTTTATAATATAACGTTGTGATGATGAACATTAAAATCCTGTTGTCACTATCAGCTTCTATCACGTTGCTGGCGGCTGGTCAAGCGCTTGCCGCTGTATGCCCGCCCGCCAGGGAATCCGTGGTCGTCCAGATAGACCCCGAATACGGGAGGATACGGTACAACCACAGGAACTCGGCCGCGCAGATGGAAACCCTGAACCAGCAGATAGAGGGCCGTACAAGAAGGCGCCCCCCGCAGGAATACCCCAACGGGTTGACGGTGGCCCGGAACATATACTCGCTTACGCTGAAGGTCATGGCCAAGCCCCATGACGGCGGGTTCTGCGTTTACCCCACGGAATTGACGGGGAGAATCGGGTACGAGCACCTGACGATTTTCATAGACAAGAAGTACTCCCCTGAAAGCTGCCCGTACAACGTCATACTTGAACACGAGAACCAGCACGTGAAGATATACCGCCAGGTGCTTTACAAGCACATGGTCCCCATGATAAACGAGGCCATCAGGAACGTGTCCCGCCTTCGCCCCGTGTTCATACAGGCGTCAAGCAGGGAAGAGCTGAACCGCAAGGTGCAGCAGGCCGCCTCGGCAATGAACGAGAGGCTGATAAACATGCCCCGCCCCGCATACGACAGGTTCAACTATGAGAAGGTTTATTACAACTCCTTGTTAGACACGCCGGAAAACTACCGTCGGCAAACGGAAAGGTGCGACAAAAACGAATGGTGAAGAAACTTGTATTCCTTATTGTGATGCTTAGCTGCGCCCCGGCCGTGGCGCGCCAGTGCCCCAACCCCATGACGCGCCCCACCGTGTTCATAAGGGAGGTGTACGGGGAAACGCAGTTCAATTACAGCAAAACCTCGGAAGAGATACGGCAGATAAGCACCCGGACGCAAAGCACCGGCGAACACCACACCGTGATAAAAGGCCTTACCGTGGCCGACTTCCGCATGCAGCTGCAGATGGACGTCGAGGCCGTGGGCGTCGAAGGCGGGGTCTGCGTCTATCCCGTAAGGCTTTGGGGCTATATGGGATACGACGAGGTCATAATATACGTCGACAGGAAGTATCCTATGCTCAGCTGCCAGCGCTATGTCATCGAACAGCACGAAAGGCAGCACGCCATGATAAACAACCAGGTCCTGCACGAGTTCCTTCCCGGGATTGTGCGCTCGATGACCCGCTATGTGGAAAACATACGGCCCGCGTTCATCCCCGTGCAGAATAACGAAAGCAGGGCCGACATCGACCAAAGGGTAGACGACGCGCACAGGGAAATCAGCAGCCGCGTGTTCAAGCGCGCCGAACAGGAGCTGCAGCCCTTCTATGCCGAGCGCGAGCGCAGGAACGCCCTGCTGGACACGGACGAAAGCTATGAGCGGGACGCCGCAAGGTGTTTATCGTGGTAGTCTTTACCCTTTATTAATCAGTGGCATGTTACGATATGGCATAGTATTTTAACCAGCAATGGGGGGCAAAGCCATGCCGGGTGACGACAAAATTGACAATTTTTACAGTGAGTTCAAGGAAAAGATGGGCGCCGACTCGCTCAACGACGTTCTGGGCGACCAGCACCAGTCCAGCCGCACGGTAAGCATAGTTGCCGGAGTCCTTCTTGGCGTGCTGGTGTCCACCGGCATAGGCTGGTACCTGATAAGCAGCTATTCGCAGGACAACGCCGCAACCCAGGACCTTGACAGCATACCTGTCATACGGCCCGACGCGCGCGCCGACAGGGTTCCCATGGACCAGCCCGACGGCATGCAGGTGCCCGACCGCGACAAGATGGTCTATAACAGGATAAGCCAGGTCACCCAAAGGCCCGACGACGGCAGGACGGCAAGGTTCGCCCCCCCGGCCGAGCAGCCCGAGGAAATCGTGATGACGGACGACAGGGTCGTGGCGACTCCGGTCGTGGCGCCAAGGCAGCCGACAAGGGCTCCGGGCGAAACAAGGATACAGCCGCCACCGGCTGGCACGCCCAGCACCGCGGTGTTCGCCCCGCAAACCCTGCCCGTGGCGACAGCGACAGCTCCGGCTGCCCCGCAACCGGCCGCTCCCAGGCCCGTGCTGAACTTCCAGGACGGCGGGCCGTGGAGGGTCCAGCTGGTTTCGGCGCAGAACCAGGCCGGCGTGACAAGGGAATGGACGCGCCTGCAGTCCAGGGTCCCCGCCCTGCGCGGACAGCCACATGATGTGACGCGTGCGGACCTGGGCGAAAGGGGTATATTCTTCAGGCTGCGCGCCGGCGAATTCAGGACCCGCGCCGAAGCCGAAAGCCTGTGCGCCTCGGTCAGGGCGGCAAACGAAAACTGCATAGTGGTAAGGTAGGAAAGCCGATTGGCTGTCAAATTTCTGCGCGCGCATGAAATAATGGTAAATCACGCGCAAGAAAAATCGCAAAAACGCATTGCCTTAGGGGATATATAGTTTTTGCGATTTTTCCGATAGTGTGTCACGCAAAGCGTGACGCCATACAAAACGCCATTGCTCAAGGGGTTTTAGGGGAAGGAGCAATGGCGTTTTGCCGCTCAAGCTTTCGCAGCAAGACAGGCTGCAACTAAATACCCGTTATGCATAGCTTAATATCCGCTTCTTAAGGTCAGCGTCCCTCGTATGCCTGATGGCGCGTATCCCCAGCCTTTGGGCGGCCGCGACGTTCTCGGGGCTGTCGTCGATGAACAGCATCTGGTCCGGCCTTATCCCGTAATCGTCCAGGATTCTTTTATAGAACTCGGGCTGCGGCTTCCAGCACCCCATCAATGCCGAAGCATACACTGCGTCGAAAAGCCCCGGCGGCATGTTTGCGTCCACCCAGTGCTTTATCGAACCGCCGGAGTTGCTGGCAATGACCAGCTTCGCGTCCTTGAAATTTTCCGCGGCAGCCAAAACAGAGTCTATGTTCCGCGGCGAATCGTTGCCGTCAATCAGCACTCCGAAAACGTCGAACGCGATGACTTTTATCAAACAAGCGCCTCTAACCGCTTGGCCAGCTGCTCCAGCCTTTCCACATAGTCCTGGACAACGGCCGCGCTGCTTGGCATCGAACAGGCCGCTTTCTGCGCGGCGTTCAACTCGTCCGCGACCATTATGGCGACCATGGCCAGCAGCATGCCCTCATTTATATGCCCGACCGAAGACAGCAGGAACCGGGCCTTTTCGTCCAGCAGCAGGCCCAGCCTGTGCAGGTTTTCCTCTTGCCCGTCCTCGCACGAAATCTGATATGTCTTGCCCGCAATGGACAGCTTGACGACCGCCATCTATTCCTCTCCGCCTTTTGACGCCGCCGATTCCATCAGCTGGCGCACGGTTCCCACGGCGCTGTTGACCTTGTGGCTAAGCCCGGTGACCTTGTCCTTCAGGTCGCGGTTGTCCTGGCGGGCGCGCGCAAGGTCGTGGCTAAGCCCGGCAATGACCCGGTTCTTGTCCTCGACAACGGCCTCCAGCGCGCCTACCGCGCTGTCAAGCCGCCTGACTATTTCGTCCATGGTGATAGTTTCGCTCATACCACAAGCATAGCGCGAAAAGATTAAATAAGCCTAAACAAGGGATTATTTTGCCTGCTTGGAAAGGCCCAGCTTGCATTTGTACAGGCAGAATCCGACCAGCGCTCCGGCCAGCGGGGCAACCACGAACACCCACAGCTGGGTCAACGGCCTAAGGCTGCCCAAAGCCGCCGAAACCGCGGCCGACCCTATGCTGCGCGCGGGATTAAGCCCTGCGGTGCCGATAAGCAGGAAAGTAAACGCCGCGGCCGCGAACCAGGCCATGCC
>WRDZ01000066.1 GCA_009779595.1 Alphaproteobacteria bacterium
AGGCCGAGCAGCTGGTCGGCGACGATACGGACGCCAAAATCTTCATACCCATGGCGTTCCAGGCGTTGGAAAGCGACGTTGTGCGCAAAGCAATCCTGGACACGGGGAAGCGCATCGACGGCCGCGACACGAAGACCGTGCGCCCGATATTGTGCGAACCGGGCATACTGCCCAAGGCCCATGGCTCGGTGCTGTTCACGCGCGGGGAAACCCAGGCGCTGGTGGTGGCCACTCTGGGCACCGGCACGGACGAACAGCGCGTCGAGACGCTGGACGGCGACACCACGGTGAATTTCATGCTGCACTATAACTTCCTGCCGTTCTCGGTGGGAGAGGTAAAGCGCATAGGCTCTCCGGGGCGGCGCGAAATCGGGCACGGCAAGCTGGCGTGGAGGGCCATACGCCCCATGCTGCCGGCGGAATATCCGTACACCCTGCGCATAGTTTCGGAAATCATGGAATCCAACGGCTCGTCGTCGATGGCGACCGTGTGCGGCGCTTCGCTGGCACTGATGGACGCGGGCGTGCCCATAAAGAAACCCGTGGCCGGCATTGCCATGGGGCTAATCAAGGAAGGCGAAAAGTTCTCGGTCCTGACCGATATCCTTGGCGACGAGGACAGCCTTGGCGACATGGATTTCAAGGTCGCAGGAACCGTCGACGGCGTGACCGCTTTGCAGATGGACTTAAAAATCACCTCCATCACCAAGGAAATAATGGACATCGCTTTGAAGCAGGCCAAGGAAGGGCGTTTGCACATCCTGGGCGAAATGGACAAGGCCCTGTCCGAGGCGCGCGATGAACTGTCGCCGAACGCTCCGCGCATAACGACCATGCAGATAGACAAGGACAAAATCCGCGAAGTCATCGGCACGGGCGGCAAGGTAATCCGCGAAATCGTCGAGGTGTCGGGCGCGAAAATCGACGTGGACGACAACGGCCTGATAAAAATCTTCGCTGTCAGCGGGGAATCGTGCGAAAAGGCGCATAAGATGATAACCAACATCCTTGCCGTTGCCGAGCCCGGCAAAATATACCAGGGCAAAGTCGTCAAGCTTATGGAGTTCGGCGTGTTCGTCAACTTCATCGGCAACAGCGACGGGCTTGTGCATATATCCGAACTGTCCAACATGCGCGTTGAAAACGCGGAAGCCGTGGTCAGCGAAGGCGACGTGGTCTGGGTAAAGTGCCTGGACGTGGACCCGCGCGGAAAAGTACGGCTTTCCATGAAGCGCGTGGACCAGGAGACCGGCCAGGATTTGGACCCCAACAACGAGATAGAGGTAATCAAACCCAAGCCAAGGGAGCGCTCGCGCGACCGTGACCGCGGTGATCGCGGCGACCGTGGCGACCGCGACAGAAGGCCGCGCCGCAGAGAGGAATAGTTTTCCTTGACGCACGCTTAAAACAAAACCGCGCCGTGGGACACAATCCGCGGCGCGATTTTTATGGTTGTATGTAGATTGTCACCTTGATAGCAACGGTTGACGGCTTATCATCTTTTCGTGGTCATAGCGCGAACGCCCGGGCCAGCGCCAAAGCTCGCGGTAAGCGAGCGACGCACGCCGCCTTGGGGCGGGCGGACGCGCGTGTCCTGCGGACCGCTTGGCGGAGCCGCTGGCGCGGCAGATTGTGTTTTTGAACCAGAAGCCCCATCTTAATAGTTATCTTATTTTGCGCGCGTTTGTACTGCGGCTTTTCCCGGGACATCGCGTTGGCCGACAGTATGCAGGACTCCGCTGTTCCCTTCAGTCACTTCGCCGAAAACCTGCGTGGCAAGCTCCTTCACCTGAATGAATAAAGGATGTTTCGGGTCGCGCTTAAGGAGAGCATCGGCAATCCCGTGGTGATACCATGTCTGCTGGTCCTTGGGCGCATTGAAATTTCCCCAAAATTCGCCTTCGTTCCGGGTTTTAAGCTGATGCAAAGCTTCTTTTAGGTTATCAATCTTGTCCGCAGCAACAACCAAAGCGGCATCATTTTCCATATGTCCGACACTGCTTATTGCGCAAGTCTTGCGGTTTTTCCATGTGTCGGACTTGTCCGGCTCGCTGACCTGTTTAACAATGCCGGCAACCCTGTCAGAGAAAATATCTCTTATATCTTCTATGGTTACCGAAGTATCTTCGGCAACGTCATGCAGCACCGCAGCAGCAAGAACGTCCGGGGTTTGCGTGCATTCGCTTACAAGATCCATAACATTAATCGGGTGAGTGATATAAGGTTTGCCCGAACCTTTGCGCGTCCCCTCCAAATGAGCGCCTCGCGCTATAAGAATCGCACGGCCAATAAAGTCTTCTATCGACAGCCAATATTTTACAGGTTTGCCAAGAACGGTTTTTTGATTATCCATGATTGTACCTCCAAATGGTGTGTTAGATGTTAGATTTTCACAACCTAGCACACCATATGGCCTCTGTCAATCACTAAGAAATCCGAAGAATCAGCACCCTACTCCGTTGTTATGCCGGCAATCCGTTCGTAATACTTGCGGCGGTCATAGATTTCCTGCTGGTTCTTCTGCATAAGCATTTCGAACCTTTTGGGGTCGAGGTCGCGGACCGAGCGGAAGCGGGATTCCTTTTCCAGGAACTCGATAACCGGCCTGCTTGGAGCCTTGCTGTCAAGCTGCAGCAGCGGCTTGTCCTGCGCTTTCATGCGGGGGTCGAACCTGTACAGCGGCCACAGCCCGGTTTCCACCGCCAGCTTCTGGTGGTCCAGCCCCTTGGAAAGGTCGAACCCGTGCGCAATGCAGTGCGAGTATGCAAGGATAAGTGATACCCCGTTATAGCTTTCGGCCTCGTTGAACGCCTTCAGCGTCTGGGTGTCGCTGGCCCCGAACGCCACGGACGCGACATAGACCTTCTGGTTGACCATTGCGATAGCGCCAAGGTCTTTGCTTGCCAGCTCGCGCCCGGCAATGGCGAACTTGGCCGACGCGCCTATCGGAGTGGCCTTCGACTGCTGCCCGCCCGTGTTGGAATACACGCCCGTGTCCATGACAAGGATGTTGACGTTGCGCCCGCAGTGCAGTATATGGTCAAGCCCGCCATAGCCGATGTCATAGGCCCAGCCGTCGCCGCCCACAATCCACACGCTGCGCGGGATAAGGTTGTCGGCGATTACGGACAGCCTGCGCGCCTCCTCGCTGTTGACGTTCTTCAGCTTGGACCTTAGTTCGTCCACCAGCGGTTTTGTCGGGTTGTCCATCAGCTTCTTGACCAGCACGTCGCCGATTTTGCCGGACAGCGATTTAAGCAGTCCGCGCCCCTGGTCGTACAGGAAGTCGGCGCTGTAACGCAGGCCAAGCCCGAACTCGGCATTGTCCTCGAACAAAGAGTTCGCCCACACCGGCCCCTGTCCCAGCGGGTTCTTGCAGAACGGCGTGGTCGGCAGGTTGCCCCCGTAAATCGACGAGCAGCCCGTCGCGTTGGCAATCACCATGCGGTCGCCGAACAGCTGGGTCGCCAGTTTCAGGTACGGAGTTTCGCCGCATCCGGCGCACGCGCCCGAAAACTCGAACAGCGGCTGCAGAAGCTGCGAACCCTTGATGGTGTCAACATTTACCTTGCTGCGGTCGACCTCGGGCAGCGACAGGAAGTAATCGAAGTTCGGGCGCTGCTTTTCAAGGTGGATGTCCACATGCTCCATATCCAAGGCCTTGTGCTTGGGGTTGGCCTTGTCCTTGGCAGGGCACACCTCGGCGCACAGCGCGCAGCCGGTGCAGTCTTCGGGCGCAATCTGCACTATGTACTTATAGCCCGGGAATTCCTTGCCCTTGTAGTCGGCCGATTTGAAACCCGCCGGAGCGCCGTCCACATTTTTCGCGACCTTTGTGCGCACCGTAGCGTGCGGGCACACCATGGCGCACTTGCCGCACTGGATGCAAAGCTTTTCGTCCCACACCGGCAGGCTTACCGCGATGCAGCGCTTTTCATACATGGTCGTAGCTGTCGGCCACGTGCCGTCGGCCACCGGCAGGAACGCGGACACCGGCAGGGTATCGCCCAGGCCTTCGGCGATTTTGCCTGTCACGTTGCGCAGGAACTCGCCAGAGTTATCCGGCATGCCCGGCAGCATATTGACCTTTGAATCCGCCTTGCCGGGTTTGATTTCGTGCAGGTTCGCCAAAGCGGCGTCGACTGCTGCGAAGTTGCTTTGGATAACCTCTTCGCCCTTCCTGGAGTAAGTTTCCCTGATGGAATCCTTGATTTGCGCAATGGCCTCGTCGCGCGGCAGCACTCCTGAAATCGCGAAGAAGCATACCTGCATTATCGTGTTGATGCGGCGGCCCATGCCGGTCTTTTCCGCCACGTCCACCGCGTCGATGGCATACAGCTTTATGTTCTTGTCGATAATCTGCTGCTGGACCTGTATCGGCAGCTCGTCCCACACCTTTTCCTTGTCCATCGGAGCGTTTATCAGGAAAACAGCGTTTTTGGCCGCGTATTTCAGCATGTCCACCCGGTCGATGAACGGCCAGTGGTGGCACGCCACAAAGCTTGCGGTGGTTATAAGGTACGGCGCGCGGATACTGCATTCCTTGCAGAAACGCAGGTGCGAGGCGGTCATGGCCCCGCTTTTTTTCGAGTCATACACGAAATACGCCTGCCCGAAGAAACCTCCGTCTTCGGCGATAATCTTAATCGAGTTCTTGTTCGCGCCCACCGTGCCGTCGCTGCCCAGCCCG
>WRDZ01000067.1 GCA_009779595.1 Alphaproteobacteria bacterium
AGAGAGCGGACTGGCCTCAGTATGAGGAATAGAGATAACATAGGCGGCTTTTTAAGCGGCAATAATTGGAACCCCAAAGGTGTTGCTGCTTTTGTCAACAGGACAGGCCTGTCCCCAAGAGATATTTTTCAAGCAGCCCAAGATGCGGGAAGGCTGCCCGAAGGCCTTACTGTAGACCAGGCAACAAAAGATTTTGAAAACCGTACAAATTGGGATAGATTGGGTTATGCTACCCTCGCGGCTACTACGGTTGTGGCAGGAGCGGGACTGACAGGTTTGGGGGTCGCGACCAAAGTCGGTGCCGTTGCTGTCACAGGCAAACAGGCCGCCGCCGCTATCGGAACCGGCGCTGCTGCTGGTACTGCTAATGTTGCTGCTGTTGTTGCTGCTGTTATGGGCGAAAAAACAGGACAAACGCCGCCTCCTGCTACTTCAGGAATAACAAGCTGCGGTGTTGAAAGTAGGGTTGATGAGAGGACACCACCAGCACAAGAGCCTGCAACGCCAGCACAAACACCACCACCGGCACCACCGGGTCAAGCGCGTCCCAGAGGTGGTCCAAGGTCAGCACCACAAGAACCTGCAATGCCATCACAAACTCCAAGGTCAGCACCACAAGAACCTGCAATGCCATCACAAACACCACCACCACAAGCCCCTGGCATAGAAGAAACCCTTGGGATACAAATAGCCAGCAGACGCGGCGGGAGGACGGCCGGGTAAAAACGGGACGTGAAAGGGCAGGCTAGCCCAAGTTCCGGGCAAGGTTGACGATGTTTTCCTCGGCTGCGCGCAGGCCGTGGACAAGCGCTTCGTGGTTGCGTTTCGTTAGCTGCAGCCTTTTATTTCCACTATGTTCCCGGGTTCCAAATCACCCAGGTTGTGCGGGCCGTAACTGGTGCGGATAAGGCGTTCCACGGTAAGGCCGAACGCGGCCAGTATGTTCTTGACTTCGTGGTTTTTACCCTCGGTAAGGGTGACAATCAGCCATGCGCGGCCAACGCTTTTGCTGTCGATTTTTATGCGCGCTGGGCGGTACGCTATGCCCTTGTATTTCAGGCCGGCTGCCGCGCGGCGCATCATGTCGTCGGGCAGGGCTCCGCGGACTTTCACGCGGTATGTGCGTTCAAGGTGGCTTGACGGCAGTTCAAGTTCGCGCGCAAGCCTGCCGCAGGTCGTAAGCAAAAGCAGCCCCTCGGTGTTGAAGTCAAGTCGTCCCACCGCAATCAGGCGCGGGAATCCTTTGGGTATCAGCTGGAAAACCGTGGGGCGGTTTTGCGGGTCGCTGTTGGTAACCAAACATCCCGGCGGCTTGTGCATGGCGAAAAGCCGCGGCATTTGCGCGGGCTTTACGGGGGCTCCATCGACAGTTATCACCTGTCCGGCCACCAGAAACGCCGGCGTCACAACCTTTTGCCCGTCGGCAGAAACCCGGCCCTGAGCTATAAGTTTCTCGGCATCGCGGCGGGAACATATTCCGCTATCCGCGATAAATTTCGCTAGGCGAACGGGTTTTTTTGCGCTATCATCCATAGTATGAAGCATATCACGGAAACGGCGTTCAGCCAAGCTAAAATTGCGGCCGCAAACGGCGAAATACCCGTGGGCGCCGTGGTTTTCCATACGAAGACTCTTGAAATTGCGGGCGTGGGCCACAACCAGTCGTATGCAAGCAATGACCCGACTGCCCATGCGGAAATCGTGGCTTTGCGGCAGGCGTGCGAAAAACAGGGCACGATTCGCCTGCCTGAATACAGCATTTTTTCCACGCTTGAACCTTGCCCCATGTGCGCGGCGGCCATAGGCATTTGCAGGCTACAGCGCATATATTTCGGGGCGTACGACGAAAAGGGCGGCGGCACGGAAAGCGGGGCGCGCGTGCCGTACTGCACCCCCGCATTCGGCCAGGTCGAGATATACGGCGGCATTGACGAGGCAGCGGCTTGCGACCTGCTGCGGGCATTCTTTGAAAGGCAGCGCGGATGAAAAAACTGGTCATAGCATTGGTCCTGCTTATTTCTCCCGCAATCGCAATGGCTGAAGAGCCCGAATATTTCCAGCTGTTCCCGATATGGATACCCGTGGTCGACCACGACGCCAATTTCCCCAAACTGGTTGTGGGGACTATAAAGATAATCCCGCGCCCCGGCATGTTCAATGTCCTGTGCGAAAATGCGGCCAGGCTGCAGGACACTTTCATCATACATTTCAACAAAAACCCGGTATATCAAAACCAGGTCATGACCAGGCGGCGCGCGGCTTTGGGGTTCAGCCTGCTGCCGGTCGCCAACAGCGTCCTTCCTGACAGGGCCGCTTTTTTGCTTGAGATAGAATTCAACAACCTCGACAGGCCTGATGAAAGAATCCTTGAGGCCATGACGGAATGTTTCGCGTATAACCCGATGAGAAACCTGGGGGCAAGGTGATTGGTACAACTCAGCAGCCCGCGGTTCTTTCCGTATCCGAACTGGCCCATGCGATAAGGATTTCGCTTGAGTCCGGCTTCCCAAGCGTGCGCGTGCGCGGCGAAATCGCCAAGGTGACCGAAAAGGACAAGGCTTTTTACATCGACTTCAAGGACAGCCAGTCCGTGATAAACGCGGTGATATGGAAAAGCAGCCGCATCAATGTTCCCCTGTCCGAAGGCGCGGAAATGATATTCACCGGCCGCGTTTCCGCGTACCAGTCCCGCTGGCAGCTTGTGGTTTCCCATGTCGAGCTTGCAGGCGAGGGCGCCTTGCTGAAAATGCTGGAAGAGCGTAAGAAACGGCTGGCGGCAATGGGGCTTTTCGAGGCCGGCCGCAAGCGTCCCCTGCCTCTGCTGCCCGCGGTCATCGGGGTGATAACCTCTCCGACCGGAGCGGTAATCCATGACATGCTTGACCGCCTGAAAGCCCGCTGTCCGGCGCATGTCATAGTGTGGCCGGTCCTTGTGCAGGGCGAGCAGTCCGCTGCCCAGGTCATTGCGGCCATCAAGGGGTTCGCCGGTTTCAACCCGCGCCCGGACGTCATCATAATCGCGCGCGGCGGGGGCAGCATCGAGGATTTGATGCCTTTCAGCGACGAGCAGCTTGTCCTCGCCGCCGCGCAAAGCCCGATTCCAATCGTGTCGGCCATAGGGCATGACACGGACACGCCGATATTGGATTTCGCGGCGGACTGGCGGGCTCCGACTCCGACAGCCGCGGCCGAGCGGTGCGTGCCTGTGCGCGTTGACCTGCTGCAGGGGCTGGCGTCCGGCCAAGAGCGCCTGACGCACGCGATGCTGCGGATTGCCGGGCAGCAGCGTACGGCGCTGGACGGGCTGTCGCGCGGGCTGGTGTTAAGGAATCTGGTGGAACTTTGCCAGCAGCGGCTGGATTTCACAGGTGAAAAGCTTGGGAGCGCCATGAAAAACCTGTCGACGAACGCGGGCAGGGCATTGGAGAACTTAAGCAAGATGTTGGAGGTATGTTCGTACAAGGCTACGCTGCAGCGCGGGTTCGCGGTGGTGAAGGACAGGCGCGGAACCGCAGTGCCGTCGGCTGCCGTTGCCGGAGAAAAGCGTGATTTGACCATAGAATTCCATGACGGAGAACTGAATGTTAAAGCTGACAGCTAGCATATTACTGCTGACCTTGTTTTCGGCGTTTTCAGCCCAGGCTTCGGCCGCGCAGGTATTCGGCAATCCCGTGCAGGGCGGTTTGCTGTACATAAGGACCGACAGGCCGGTGGTTTACGGCGACAGGACACTGACCCCGCGCGACGGATTCGTGATGATAGGCGTGTCCCGCGATTACGGGGACGAGCTGCTGTTCTCGATAGGCGGCAAGCCGTACCGCGTGGAAATCGCCAAGCAGCAATGGCGCGTGCAGAGGATAGACAACCTGGCGCAAAGGATGGTCACTCCGCCCGAACACGAACTGCCCAGGATTGAAAGGGAGCGTCTGGCAGTGCGCAGCGCTTTTTCCGCATCGACATTCCCCGGCCTGCCCAAGTGTTTCATCAAGCCGGTTCAAGGGCGCGTTTCCGGGGTTTTCGGCTCGCAGCGGATATTGAACGGGCAGCCCAGAAGCCCGCACAACGGCATAGACATCGCCGCTCCCAAAGGGACCCCGGTAAAGGCGGCCGCGGCAGGCAGGGTCGCGCTGGTCCTGGACGATGCGTATTTCATGGGCAATACCATAGTCATCGACCATGGAGCGGGCATTTTTTCGATTTACGCCCATCTTGACAGGAATGACGCGGCGGCCGGCCAAAAGGTGGAGATGGGGCAGGCAATAGGAACCGTGGGAATGACGGGAAGGGCTACGGGTCCGCACCTGCATTTCGGGACCAGCTTTTTTTCATCGTATTTTAATCCATTAAGTGCTATAAACTACAATATATGCCAAATGGACGGGGGATAGGCAAATGGTTGTAATAAACAAGCTTGGCGAAATAGACCTTGCGGGAATCAAAAGCCTTGTGATAGCGGGCGACAGGCTTGACCGCAACCTTATATCGAAGAACCTGCAGGCTTTGAACATGAACGACATGGTGATGTGCAACCCGGACATATCCGATGTCGCGTCTGTCTTGAAACAGCGTATCGTCGATGTGGTCTTCATCCATGCCGAGCCCGATATTTCCAGGACGTTCGCCATCATAAAAGGCTTGCGCGGC